>JBFJXT010000123.1:0-6465 GCA_041623015.1 Thermoplasmatota archaeon
ACGCCAATGTATGGAATTGACCATTCAATGCGGACCTGTTGGTCCAATACGGCACCAATCTCGGGCGCCTGAATTCCGACAAACAATCCGAATTTGTCCACGCTATGTGGAATCGGTTCAATACCTAGGGGCGAGGAGCCCTTTATAGAGTGTGGCGACCCAGTTAATTTGCCGGCAACCAGGTTCAATTCATCTTGATTAGGGTAGTCCGAATTCCACTCTGCCCGGGCCCAGCCACCTTCCAAAACCTGTTTGATTTGACCTTCGGCCCAATTGAAACAGACGCCGTCAAGGGTTACGCCATAGAATTGGTACGGGGGCACTGATGCGCGAATTTGACTCAAGGTCCCCTCCAGGGTCCCGTTGAGCCATTGAATCAGTTCTGCGCCCCGTTCGATTTCAGCGTTGGGGCGGGAATTGCTGGGAGAAATTGGTCCATCAAGGGACGGTGTGTTGCACCCGGCCAATACTATGACGAGCATCAGGAGAATAATGGGGAATTTCATGGCCATTAGGACCTCGAATGAGTTTAATTATTATTTAGGAGCAAGGGTGGAGGAAGGGGGTGGAATATTGCAATTTTCAGGCAAATACTGAAAGTACGCCGTTTGCGAAAGTGACTACAGCAGTCGTTGATGTACAACCCCCGTCGCCGTATGAAATGGCGTCAAAGTCAAGGCCCGTGCCTTCCACCAAGATGTAGACCCCCGGCGTATTTTGGGCGCCTACTTGCTCAATATCATCGCAAGAAAGGGGACCTCCATCTAGGTTTAGATGTACTGTTGGAGCCATCTGACCCAGGAAGGAGTTGAAGTTGTCACTGGCTGGATGTTCACCTGGACCGACGGCGCAGTACAGACTCCACCTATACCAGTCGTTTTTTTCGTTGGCGACCTTTCCATGGCACCAGCCGGCTCCTTCGGACACAGCCTTGGCTGGGGGCGTAGCGCAAGAACTTGCACCCGGACATGTGTCGGCGCTGCTCCCTCCGCCACAATTAACGGCTGCATGGACCCACCGATTCGGGTCACCATTCTTGGTTGTCATTGTAGCCTGCAAGTCTGAGCCAATCCCACATTCCATTGGGCATTCGCCTGCCTCCATGCCAAACCCGGAGCCGCTATCACACTTCACGCCATCAGGCGCAAAATTTGCCGAAGTGGGCTGCGCAGTAGCGAGAACCAGGGCCACAACAATCATTGCCAAAGTTCGTTGCATCATTACCATACAGTTATTATTATTCATGTTTATTTCTCCAAAGGCTAGATTATGTGTTCATGGTGCCATATAGTAAATCTAAATGCGCAACCAAGGCACAATTCTGTAGTTGCAATCTAGGCAACATTCGGACCATGTTTCATCGAATGTTTAAATTTTATCCACTATGATTGGCCGATTGGTCCGAATTCAGACCCTGAAATGAAATCAATTGCATGCAAATGGCATCCGGCGACGGCGGCGAAGGAATTCCAAGGAGTAAACGCCGCATTTTTGCCACTCCCCCTTAATCAATCGGCCTTGATGTTCTGGCCGAACCGTGCACTGGTGGCTACTGTTTGCAAAAATGCGCTCGACGCGTCGCCTCGGCAGCCAACTCCATGAGGCTCGCGTGAGCACCCTCAAGCACCAAGTTGCGCCGGTCGCGACGGGTCAATCGATCCGTGGTGCGGTAGACCACCTCAAGGGTGGTTTCTCCGTGCACCAAGGGATCCGTTGCTTCGTGCTTGGAGTGGGCCTTCTTGGCTTCCTTGGGCGTTGCCGCGTATTGGACGCTGACGGAGCGGACGTTTTCCAATGGGATGCTGAACGCCGTTCCATCCTCAGCGACGAGGGAAATTTGGTCGTGAAGCAGACGGACACGTGGGGATTCCGCGTCGGGATATGCCCAAGGTCCGCCGTCCATGGTGACCTACGCCTGAAGATCGTCTTCCAGTTCGAGGGGTTGCTCGCTGGCGGCAGCGGCAACGACCTTGTCAGGGAAGTGGCTCAGAATGATGATGTCGCCAGTGGCCGAGACCCAGCGGTACGGTACGGCAACATCGTGGCCGCCCTCGACGAGCTTGGTGCTGGTGCGTCCAAGCAACAGGCTACCGATGCGGCGGGTTGGCAGGTCCAAAATGACTTGCTGTACGACGCCTACGTAGCGGCCCCGGTTCGTGTAGACCGGGAGATTGATGAAGTTCGTGACCTCGGTGTCCAATTGCATCCCCTAAGCCCTGGGACGCGGGCCGCCTTTTTGCCTCTTCGCATAAGATGCGCTTGTGGACAAGTGGGCGGATAGCTCAAGCAGAGGCCACCGAGCGGCCGGGAATGTGGTTTAACAACGTGCGTTAGAGTCGCTTTGATGTCAGATTTGACCGCCCCGCCGACGGCTCTTGATGTGGATACGTTCTCCTACATCGTGGCCCACGATTTGCGTCCGCCCCTGCGTCGGTTGGCAGATCAGGCGGCTGCGTTGGATGCGGCCTTGTCAGCGGGGGATCTGAAGGAAGGAAAACTCCAGTCTTCTGCCATTCAATCGGAGCTCGGGCGCATGTCTGCGTTCATCGAAGGTGTGCGCCAATTTGCATTGGCTTCGGGCACCACCGGGAGCACCCCGGATACGAAGAAGGCGGTGCTGGAGGCTTGGAGCGCGTGGGAAGCGCCTCAGGGGTTCGAGTTGAAGGTGGATGGCGAGTTGCCACCGCTGCCTGTTCCTCCTTTGCACGCGGCAGTGGTGCTTCGGGCGTTGCTCAACAATGCTGTCATTCACCATCATTTGAATGAAGGCACGGTGACCGTTACAGGAGGTGCTGATTCGGGGGGTTGGCTGAGGATTTCAGATGATGGCCCCGGCCTGCCGTCTCCGTTGAACCAGTTGTGTGAGCCGTTTTGGCCTCGACCTCAACGGCCACCGGAGGCAGGTGTTGGCATTGGTTTAGCGCTAAGTCAGCATGTGCTCCTGCATCATGGGGGTCAATTACTTCACAAGCAATCTTCCGAAGGGACTGTTTTGCATCTACAATTCAAAACCCATTAGATTTTGCCATCACAAACAAATAATACTATATAAAAGATTCATAATTATTGTACATTCTGCCCTAAGACTGTTGATAATGTAGTTAACTATGTGAAGGGAACCGACATCCCAATCAAAGATGAGATTGACCCCATTCGCACTCATATTCATTCTTGTTTGCTCCAATGTTGCAGCAGACTCGCAACAAGAAGAAACAATCACCAACCCACTAGATGATATTCTTGGCCAATGCCCACCGATTCGCGAAAGCGAAAGCATTCCTTACGTCGCAATAGAACCAAATTGTTTACCAAATGCGAGTTCCGAAGAGGGCAAATAGCCCATCATAATGGGTGAAAATATGCGGAGGATCGCAGTGATCCTCATCCTGCTCCTAGCTATTCCAGCTGCCCTAGCGAGCTGGAGCGAAGGCAAAGTTCACGCCATAGATGGACGAGACATCGTCACCACAGCAAACGAAGTGCTGTTGATGACCGGCACGGAGCAAGCCAAGGCCACACAAGGCAAGGTGGAAATTCAAGCACAGCAAATTATTGCCCGCGAATACATTTCCACCGATGGCCTCCTCATCGGCGACGAAGTGAATACCCATGGCTCGAATAAGACCATGTACAACCGCACCTGGAACGATGCGCGCGTGGATGGACTTGCCAACCGAGACAAGTATCGTCTAGACGTGAGCGGCACCGGCCACATTCAATTGCTTGGACCCAAAGCCAAGGTTGGCACCCACGAGCAAAAAACGGAAACCGAAGTGGTCACATTCACCCGAGTTGGCGAAACACACTCCTGGAACGTCAGCCACTTACACCGGACCTCGGGAACCATTTCGGTGCTGGCAATCACAGGAGATTTCGTCATATCCTTCTGGGAATGGGACGCTGAAATTTCCAACAGTACCGAATCAAGGACCCACTGGACCGGCCTACGACGCGCCAATGAAACCGTCGAAAACACGGTCACCAATGAGTACCAAGACCGCCGATTGTACCTTCATGTCACCAATGGCACGCTTCGGCTGCCAACCCTATGGCTGGATGTCACACGATCGTACGCCAACGTCACCCACGTGGACGCCTCGCGAGCCTCAGTCAGTTCGATCGACGGCACCGTGACCAACTTGTCAGGTCCCGTTCACTTGCATATTGGCACCCACGATGGTGGGTCGTTCATGTCTCGCATTGTGCAAGAGGCAGCACCCGAAGCCGATTCCTCAATTGTCCAAAAGAAAGCAAACGCAGAGCCCGCCACCACGGAGGTTTCGAACGCGGGACCAAACTCTGGCCTCTGGACCCTGTATGGCCTTGGCTTCGTGATTCTTGTGTTAGCCTCGGCAGTCTTGATTCGAACCATCAAAATTGCACTCATTCGCCGAGCGATGTCAAGCGGAGACTACAAACGAGTGGCCGCCACCGCCGGCTTTGTCTCCAGTCGTCGCTTTGGACCCGAATTCGTGGTCGCAAAGACCGTGTCCCTTGTCAAAACCCAAGACTATTCAGGGGCCTCGAAGATACTGGAGCGATACGGAAGCCGACTGGCCCCTGCAGTCCTTTCCTACCTCTGGGCCTGCATTCACGCAGGTCGAGGGGACAAGGAAGCGGCGCGAACAGAGGCCATCAAGTCCATTTTGGCTGACCCCGCCATGGCTTCAGAAGTGGGCGCTAACCGAGAGTTAAGAGGATTCATGTCTGAACTGCGAGGAGAAGGATATTCGTGAAACGTGGTAATTTGACCCGAGAGAAACTGATGGATGTCATCCAGGATCAACCGGGCATTAACAAAATGGCGCTATGCGGGGCCACGGGCTTGGCCTGGGGCACCGTTTTCCGACACATCAAGCTCCTGGAGGAAGTCGGCGACGTTCAAGTTCGACGTGAGGGCCGCGAGACCCAATTGTTCCCGGCAGAAGTGCCCCACGAGCAACTTCGACACTTGGCCGCCCTGCGAGATGACAGCGCCACGGATCTGCTCGATGTGGTGTACGCGCGCGGCGAGGTTCGTATTCAGGAATTGGCCAGCGATTTGAAGATGAGTCGTAAGGTGATTCGGCGCCACTTGCGCTCCTTATGCGAGGCGGGTTTGGTGGAGCAAAGCGGCCACTACCACCCACGGTACGTGCCCGCAGACCGCGACACCGACGTCTCATAACCCAAGCAAATAGTCTGAATCAGCCAGTCCTGAGGCCACCGTTGGCGTGAATCACTTGGCCCGTGACGTACGCTGAATCAGGGCCCACCAGCCAGGACACAACGCCTGCCATTTCTTCGGGTGTACCGATTCGGCCCAGGGGCACTTCTTTGGCGCGCTCGGCAGTTTTTTCCGGGGTGTCATCCGAAAGGAGATCTGTTTGCACGTATCCCGGCGCTAGCGCGTTGACGCGAATGGGTGCTAGTTCCTTGGCGAGGCTTCGAGTGAGCCCAAGCAGGCCAGCTTTGGCTGCCGCGTAGTGCGCGCCGTGACCTGAGCCTCTTGCGGCGACGATGCTGGAGACGTACACAATGCGAGCGCCAGGCGTAAAATGGGGCAGCAGCGCTTGGGTGGTGGCTGCGGGGGCGTCCAAGTTGACGTGCATGGTTTCGCGCCAAGCGTCGTGTGTCATGGCTTGCATGGGGCGACGGTCGTAGATGCCTGCGTTGGCCACAAACACGGAGATGGCCCCCAATGCATCGGCCGCCGCGGTTGCGAGATCCCAAGCGGCTTGAGCTTGGCGCAAGTCTGCTTGCAGGAGCACGGCCGTCTGCCCTGCTGTTTCAACGGCCTTTGCCGTGGCCTCGGCGCCCTCTCGATCTTGATGATAATGGAGGGCCACGTCGTATCCATCACGGACCAATCGCTTGGCAATGGCGGCTCCGATTCCCCGGGATGCGCCCGTGACCAAGGCATGTGGCATAGGGTGTGGCAGCCCCATCGCCATCATATCGGCTTCGAGTTGCCGATGAAGCCGCTGGCCACGAATTAACTGACTTTTCATTCTCCATAACTCATTTATTACCCCCCTTTGTGGCAAGCTCGTGCCCGTCCCGGCCTGCTTCCACCTCGCGGACCACGTGTTTCCCCGCGTGCGCGCCGAAGCAGCCCGCCGATTGGTCTCCCAAGGCTGGAGTCAAAGCCGTTGCGCCGACGCCATTGGAGTCAGCCAAGCAATGATTAGCAAATATCAGGCACGAGAACCTGACGCCGACCCCCTCGTCTTACGGCTCACCGAGGAACTCATCAGCCAACTAGAACACCCGACCCCAACGGACGGCCCGAGCACCTGGTGCTCCACCCTCTCTGTCGCACGCGATCACGGCGACGACGCCCTTGCGGACCTCCTGCAAGCGGAACGGAACCTCATGTCCACCGACTTGTCCGCCGTCATGCCACAAGTCGGCCTCAACCTGGCACGAGCCTTGCCAAACGCTACCGATTCGTCCCAGATTTTTGCCTACCCGGCCCGGCTCGTC
>JBFJXT010000124.1:0-6439 GCA_041623015.1 Thermoplasmatota archaeon
AGAACCTTTGAAGCATTCCTTGGTGGCCCGGCCCATGCAGAAGATGCTCCTGATGGTTGCCTTGTTGGTGGCCACTGTTTTTGCCGGTTGCCTTGAGGGCGACGGCGAACCCACGGACCCCGTGGTTGATGCGTGCGTGCCGGGCACCACGGACCAGGACGGCGTGGTGATTGCGTCTCCTGGCGACGACATCATTCCGGTGGACCGCGATGTTTGGGATTTTTCGGCCACAAACTTCCGAACTTGCAGCATCGAGAAGGTCGGCCACTCGGCACTTCGTTTTGACGCAGAGGGCAACCCCGACCCACACCGCTACATTGGTGAAATCGACATGAAGGGAGACCTGAACCTTGGCGCCGTGGCGGTGCTTGGCAATGGCGAAGCGGCGGCGGTCTACCTGGTCGACATCTCCAACCGCACCGACCCCCAAGTGGTATCTCGCATCGATCAGCAAAACGTCTACATCACGGACGTCAAGCTGAGCACCGACGGCGCCTACCTGTTCACCGCAAGCCAAACCATCCCAACCTCGCCTGAGCCGGACACGGATTTGGAAGTGAACACCCCAGTCGGCTTTTCGGCTTACGACATCCGCGACCCCGCCAATCCGGTCTGGGTCAACACCTTCGTGCAACCCCAAGGCACCGGTTGCCACATGCTATCCTACCAAATGATCCAGGGCGTTGATGTGGTAATATGCATTGGCCAAACCGTTCGCGCATTTGGCCTCGATCGCCTGCCCACGGGCGGCCTCATCAGCCGCGGATTCGTGGATTACCTTCCCGAAGGCTCTGCTGGCGTGCCCCTGCTTCCGTACACCACGGGCGGCAACCCCACGGGTTTGCTTCCTGAGTACCCCCACGATTCCAGCTTCTCCGTCGACCCCACCACGGGCCAAGTGTTGCTCGCCATTGCCCACTGGAGTACCGGCGTTCGATTGGTTGACATGACCGACGCCCCATTGGCAACGGAACTTGGATCCTGGCAAGGCGAAGGCGCCACCCACTACAACGGCGATATCCACTCGGCCCAGGTGGTCTACGCCGGCGAGAAGCGATACATCATTGCCAGCCCCGAAATTCGCGGTGGCGAATTCGTTCCAAGCATCTGGATTTTGGACGCCACTGACGCAAGCAATCTCCACTTGGTTGCTGAATGGTTCCACCCTTGCGAGTGCAAGACCACTGGCCTGTTGATGACCACCCACCAATGGCAAGTGGCCCCCCAAGGTCTCGAGGTGGACCCCATGGATGTGCGCATTTACCTCACCATGAACCACGCGGGCATCTGGGTGCTCAACCTTGGCGAAATTTTGCTGGGCCACAATGGCGATGCCGTCGAGGGCTTCCACATGAGTCGCGCGCCCCTTTCAGAGGACGAGTATCCCTACGCCGCCACATACAGCACGTGGGACGTGAACGTCATTGACGGCTACATCTACGGCAGTGACCGCGCCACCGGCCTCTGGGTTTTCGACTTTGACGGAGACGAAAACACCGTCGCCACCACCGGATTTGCCTAGCTCCTCGAACCGCCCTTGGCGCAGTGGTGCGTCCGCAAAAAGTTCGATGACTTGCGATGCAAGACATTCCTTCCCTTCACCCTCTTCGCCACCCACCCACTTATTTTTGCCTGCCCTTGGAAATTCCGTCGCGGCCAGTATTATTCCTAATTGTCAATTTTATTAAATTAATCAGTGGGCCGCCAACCATTATTAATATTGATGCCAAGGTGTTCTGCTTGATTCATGGATTGCTACGATGCAAGAGTCAATTGGTTAACCAATCGTTTTTGCAATAATCGGGGCCAATGAATCCCAAGCAAACCGGAGCATGCGCCATGGCGACCCATCAACACCAATTCATCGATGCCCCCAAGAAGAAAATCTTCACCGTCAGCCCCAAGGGAACTCCAAATTCTGTTGAAGAAGTCCCACTGATTGTCGCTGGGCAAGGCATCATTTCCTCCCAGCATCCGTCCAAAGAACCATTCTCGTGGACACTTCACGATGCCGACGAATTGAAGGGATTCCGAATTGAAATCACCGCGAACTCTGCCAATTTTTATGAACGAATCGCCGGCACCTGGAACCTCCTTGAATCCTTTAAAGAGCCAGGAATCGGCTTGGATTCTGACCCAACCTGCATCTATTGGTTTAGCTTAGATCACCTCAATCGATGCCTTCGCTACGGCAAGGGAGAGATGCGGCTTCAAACGATGCTTGCCGAATACCTATACCCCCCAGCACCCCCGCCACCCGAAGGTGAGGAAGTCAAGGACCCCTATGAATGGATGAAGCACGTACACCGCGTGTTGCTGGCACCCCACCGAGAATGCGATGTCATGGTTTGGCGAGACCCAATTACCGTCGACCCACCCCTGCGAGTGAAACCGACTGACAAAATCACCATGGAGGACGTAGCCATTGGCAAGGTCACCGTCCCCGCCAATCTCACTTCAGCCTGCCAGAAACTCTACAACAACATCTCAGGGGAAAATTTTCAACTTGACACCGAAGATTTTCCCCATTTCGTAGAAGCCATAGAAGCCAGCATACGAGACCCGCGAGGCTGGTGCTATGACACCCTCAAAAAGAAGGCGAACGAGTTTGGAGAACCCGACCCCAAAGCAACCTACCTCCGCATCACCATGGGGGTCAACCAAGGAGATTCACCGGGCATTCCTTACGTCATGGAGATTTGGCCCGGAGGGCACTACTCACCCATCCACAATCATGCCAATGCAAACGCCATCATTCGTGTCTTGAGTGGAGAAATTACAGCGTCCCTGTATCCGATGCTCTCAGCCGACCACTCGAAGCCTTTTGCCCAAGCCACCTTTGGCACGGGCGAGGTGACTTGGATCAGCCCTGGGTTGAATCAAACCCACAAGCTCCACAACACGCGAGAATCAGGACCCACGTGCATCACAATTCAGTGCTACCTGTATGGGGAAGCGGACACCACCCACTACGAGTACTTCGACTACCTCTCCGGGCAGGAGATCAAGAAATTTACGCCCAATTCAGACAAGGAATTCTTGAAGTTCAAAGCACTCATGAAGAAAGAGTGGGATGAATGGTACGCGCCCGAGGCCAAAGAATAGCGAGACCCCCAACAACTCGTGCAAGCCGGCTCAGGCCATTTTTGCGCGCCAACATCTAGCCAATTTGGCGAACTGTTCGAACATTGTCCGGCGTCCTTTATCTTCTTCCTCTTGTTCATTTGAGGTATGCGACGAACATTGGCCGCAATCCTTGCGGTGCTTTTCTTTTCCAGCATATTGATGGTCCCGCCTAGTGGCGCCCAGCCCCAAAGCGTGTGGACCGTATACACCACTGTAAACGCCCAGGTGCATGACAACTATGCGGTGATTGAGGTCATCGCCGACATCGGCAACCGAGGCCCCGACCCTGAATTCCCATTCCAAGTCTTGATTCCCGATGACGCGTTCATTACGGGACTTTCAGTGGAGCGAGATGGGGAGCTTTGGATTGCGGACGTCAAGGAACGGGAAACCGCACGTGATGAGTACGACGACGAAAAGGCCAAGGAGCACACCACTGCCCTGGTGGAAAAGAAGCGGGGCACCCAGTTGTTTGCGTTCCTGGTGAACGTGGCCGAGTTTGAGAGCGTTCGCGCCACCCTTCGTTACGAAGTGCTGTTGTCCTCAGAGCAACACATCTACAGCCTTCCGTTGGAGGCTCCGGTGAGCGGATTTGGCCAGGATCTTGGTGCCGCATTCCACGTCTCCGTCCAGCACTCAGACGGCGTGATGCAGGCATGGAGCGATGAGGCCGAAGGGTGGCAATTACGTGACTACGCCTGGCAATTGGATTACGCCGTGGGCGCCCGGCCAGATGACGCAAGCACCCCCCTGACGGTCCATTACCAATTGCCCCCAACTCCAGACGGAGGCAGCCTCGCGGTGAGCGGCGATGCAACGGGCGGGGTCTTTGCCCACCGTTTCCGCGCTCCCCCCGATGAGCACCGCATCCCCCTCGACTTGGCCCTTGTCTTGGATACCAGTGGCAGTATGAGTGGGCAAAAAATTGCTCAACTTCGAGACGCCGCCAGCCAAGTGATTGGAGAATTGAAGGAAACAGATCGTGTGGCCCTTGTACCCTTTGACACCCAAGCGGATGCCAGTTGGGGCGGCTTGCGATTTGCCGATTCTGAAGGAAAGGCTGCAGCAATTGACTCCGTGAGCAACTACTTTTCAGGCGGCGGCACCAACATCGAGGACGGCCTCAAGGTAGGGTGGGAGGCTCTTGGAGAAGCCGATCCGGAGCGAAGCCGAATCTTGGTGTTCTTGACCGATGGCATCGCCAGTGTTGGCCTCACCAAATCCGATTTGCTCCTGGATCAAGTTCGAGGCTATGACGACAGTGTCCGATTGTTCAGCCTTGCATTTGGCGAGGGCGCCGATTGGTCCTTGGTATCGGCCCTAGCGGAACAACATGGCGGCTCGGCGCTGCGCGTGGCCAGTGGCACCGGTGCCGAGACCGACATTCGAGCCTTCATGTCGGCCCTAACGACTCCTGTACTCGAAGATGTCCACATCACCTACGATGGAGAGGTGCTGCCCTTTAACACAGGCGCGCCGGTTTTGTTTGCAGGATCCGAGTTGCTGGTGGTTGGATCCTACGCCAATCGAGACGCCATCAGCGGAAACGTCACCGGCCGCAGCGCCGACGGACCCCGCGCCTACACGTTTGAAGCAGCGGTTCCAAGTGAACAAAGTCCCTGGCTTCCTCGCCTCGTGGCGGCGGCAACCATCCGCCACTACGAGGAACTGATTGAAGCCAAGGGCGAGAAACAAGCCTGGGTGGACGAGATTCTTGGCTTGGCCCTTGAGTTTGGATACGTGACCGACTACACCAGCCTCGTCTTGCGCACCGAAGTGGACAAGCCCAGCGTGTCCCATGAACCCGGATCGGGATTAGGCGATGTGGCGGAGTCCCCCACGCCCCCAGGCACTCTGCCCAATGGCGGCCAACCGCAGCAAATGGATTCTGAAGCACGAGAGGAGGACGACACCAGCACTCCTAGCCCCCTCTGGGCGCTTCTTGTGGCGCTCGGTGTGGCGTTGTTTGTGGCCCGCCGTCGCAGCTAAATTGCCTGATTTCGAAGGTGAATTACCTGGTTTTCCCCCTTTTTCCCACACCAATCCTTTTTCTTAACGTCCTGTGTCGCGGGGGCCCAGCCGATGTCTAAGCTTGTCATTGTTGAATCGCCAACCAAGATCAAGAAGCTGAAGCAGTACCTGCCCAAGGGCTATGAGGTAGACTCCTGCGTCGGCCACATTCGAGATCTTCCCAGCTCCAAATCTGAGGTCCCTGCCAAGATCAAGGACAAGCCCTGGGCCGATTTTGCAGTGGACATCGACAATGACTTCCAACCCCATTACATCACCATCCGAGGCAAAGGAAAGGTGATTACGGAACTCAAACGGAAGCTCAAGGACGCCGACGAACTGTTGCTGGCAACGGATGAGGACCGTGAAGGAGAGAGCATTTCCTGGCACCTGATTGAAGCCCTGAAGCCCAAGGTGCCGGTGAAGCGCATGGTGTTCAATGAGATCACCAAGAAGGTGGTGCTCGAAGCCCTGGACAACACCCGACCCATGGACATGGATTTGGTCCAAGCCCAGGAAACTCGCCGCATCCTGGATCGCCTGTACGGCTACGCTCTTAGCCCATTGCTCTGGAAGAAAGTGGGCGGCAACCTGAGTGCTGGCCGCGTGCAGAGTGTCGCGGTCCGCCTCGTGGTTCGCCGCGAGCGCGAACGTCGCGCCTTCGTTGCTGGCAGTTACTGGGATCTCACCGCGACCCTCCACAAGGATCGAGCCTTTGAGGCACGCCTTCATACGGTGGATGGCAAGCGCATCGCCAGTGGCAAGGACTTCGACAAGGACACCGGCCGCATCATCGAAGGCCGCGACGTGCTCCTGCTCGAAGAAGACGCCGCTCGCGCCTTGCAGACCAAGCTCCAAGAGGTTCCGTGGGCGGTCACGGACGTCAAGCAACGCCAAGGCCGCACCAGCCCCGCCGCTCCGTTCATTACCAGTACGCTCCAGCAAGAGGCGAGCAACCGCCTCAACCTCGGCGCCAAGCAAAGCATGCAGATTGCCCAACGCCTCTACCAAGAGGGGTTCATCACCTACATGCGTACGGACAGCACCCACTTGTCCGAAGAAGCCGTGGCAGGCGCCCGCGCCGCTGCAGCAACCGACTTTGGCGCCGAACACGTGGCCGACACGCCCCGCGACTACGCCAACAAGAGCAAGAACGCTCAGGAAGCTCACGAGGCGATTCGTCCCGCCGGCGAAGAATTCCAACACCCTGACCGCAGCGGCCTCCAAGGCAAGGACTTGGACTTGTACCGCCTCATCTGGCAACGCACCCTTGCCAGCCAAATGCGCGACGAAGAATACACCA
>JBFJXT010000125.1:0-6432 GCA_041623015.1 Thermoplasmatota archaeon
ATGTCGGCGGCTTGCTTGGGCTCAATGTGGTAGAACCGCACTTGACCTTCACACACTACTGCGTTGTAGTTACAGAAGGACCAGCCGAGGCCATTTTGGCAGGCGGGTCGCGTCTCGGGGTCTGCAACCTCCACGGCTTCGACGGCGGGGGTGGTTGCGAGTGCGGTCATGAGAACCAGTAGGGCTGCGAGGATTGTACGCATGAATTCGCATTCGCGGCGGTGGCTTGGGTGTTTTCCAGCGTGGCGCCACTAGCTAGTTGATTGTGAGCTTCAACCGTGACAGAATTGGCGTTGATGTGGGGAGCGTAGCGCATTTTGCGCGGGATTGAGGCCAATCAATATGCAATGGCGCCCAATTCAGAGCCAGAATACAAAATTGGCCGAGACCCATCCACTATGCGCCGGAGGCACATAGATCAGTCCGAAGCCGCATGGAGGGCCACAGCATTCTCAAATTTGGAAGAATAAGGAGAAGGGACTCGCTCATTGAGCTTAGTTGAGGGTGCAGTCGTAGTCCTTGACACGACCGTTGTACAGGAGCACATCGCACTCTAAGGCGCCGCAGTCAATGGACGTGTAGCGTAGGCCGTTGAAGGTGGTGGAGTCTTGCGCTTCACACACAATCAGGTCGTAGTGGCACGTGAAATTGCCACCTGGGTCCGCGTAACACTCGACCGGCATGGGGCGAGCTTCAGCGCCAGGGATGGCAATGAGGGCAGTCGATAACAGGAGTGCAGCAACAAGGAACGTTCGCATCAATGCACGACACCTCAGCCCCATTATGGCTCTTTCCTGTCGCAAAACCCCCGCGTTTCCCAATACACGTATTACTTATACCCGGGGCGTGTCGGCAAAAAATAGGATGGGCCTAGTGTCCGTCTACTAAGGAGAAAGAAAAATGGGTTTTGACCGCGCTCCTCGCGAGGAGCACGAGGTCGTCTGCGCCGAGTGTGGCGCCAACACGACCGTCCCCTTCAAGCCGACCGGCGATCGCCCGGTCAAGTGCCGCGACTGTTTCCAGAAGGATCGCCCCCCTCGCCGTGAAGGCGGCGGTGGCGGTGGCTTCCGTAACGACCGTGGCCCTCGCGAGATGCACGATGCAACGTGCACCCAGTGCAGCGCCTCCACGCAGGTTCCGTTCCGGCCCACGCCGGGCCGCCCCGTGCTGTGCCAGAACTGCTTCCGCCGATAATCCGGTAGGAGCACTGGCGCCTCGGCGTCAGGTTCGCTAGTCTCGGTGATTCGTCACCGAGGTCGTACTTTTCGTCCCTTGTGGACGAGGCTTCCTCTTCCAATTCACCCCCCCCTTGAATGTGGACCCGTTCGCAAGGTCCTTCTCTGAGCCAATCTCCCAATGATTGTGGAGGCGGCTAACTCTGTGCACCTATTGATGGCCGACCCATCCTTGCTGCGGCCGCATATTTGCCGCTTGCCAGGCACTCGCCCTGGAATTCAGGTGGACCAAGCGATGCAGGAGTGGAACGGCCTCCATACCCAACTCCAATCAGAAGGATTCACGGTGCATCTGCACCCGGCACAAACTGCCACCTCCGCGTTTATCGGGGATGCTGCCCTCACCACGCCCCCCGGTCGGCCCGGCGCCTTCGCATCCATGCGACTAGGGGACGAACGAGTCGAAGATCCAGCCATGACCAGTGCGTGGCTTCGCCATCGCATGGTTCCAAGGTCCCTTTGGGCCGCTGTTGGAACCATTGCAGGGGGCGATTTGCTCTGGGGCCCCAATTGTTTATTTGCGGGAATTGGGCGAGCATCGTCCCCGGTAGCGGCCCGATCAATCGCTCAAGGCTTTGGAACGAAAGCCCTCCCGCTGCGGCTCATTGATGCCCGATGGCCCACGCTTGATCAGGCGCTGTGTGTGCTTGGACCCAACCATGCCCTCTGGGCTCCCCAAGCGTTCGACTTAGCCAGCGGTGCCGCCATCGAAGCCATATTTGACCACCTTGAAGCGGTGCCTGAGCCCAGCGCATTGCCCCTTGGTAAAAGGGTCGTGGTGAGCGAACACAATTTGGAGGCCAAGGCCGCCATTTCTTCCTTAGACTTCGAGCCCATCTTGGTCCCGCTTGAGTCTTGGCAGCTTGCCGATGCGGGCCCTTCCGCCCTCGTGCAACGGATTCCCCTGTGAATTCCGGGGGATTTCCAACACGCATATCCCTGATGGGTGCCCATCGGCTCTTGTGCGTCGTGTGCGACCGCCTGACATAGTGGACGCTTGGGCCCAGGCCATGCCTCCGAATCACCTAGGCGCATGGGTTGATCCACAATCCGAAGCCATCCGAGACCTTGCCACACGATTTCGAAAAACCGTCGAGGGCGCCGTGGGGCACAAATTGGACCGGTGGCACAAGAAGCAAGACGGCGACGTTGCACTCGTGATTCTCTTAGATCGCTTCCCCCGAGCCCTGTGGCCTGGCCAACGGCGAAGCCTTTGGGGTGACTTGCACGCCCAATCCATTGCCTTGCAAGCCCTCTCGGAAGGAAGCAGCAAACACTTGTCTCCGGAGCATCGAGCTCTCCTGTTGCTGCCACTTTCAAATTCGGAAGACGAGGAGATGCAGGCACGCGCCGTGGAGGGATTTGCAAGGCTTGCCCACGACGAGGGCCCCGTGTACCGGACGCTTCTTGAACATGCCCTGGAACGGCAGGAAGTGATCGAAAAATTTGGTCGATTTCCGCACCGCAATGGCATCCTAGAACGCATGGATAGTCCCGCGGAATCTGCGTGGTTGGCCACCGAAGCACCAGGTTGGGCCATTCCGTGGCCCACAACCGGCTCCGAGCCAAAAGCCCCATGACCTGACGACGTTCCGGGTTCGGTGGCGATAGAGCACAACCACCTGCCCGACGGCAGGGTTCTCTCCTGGAACCGTTACGGTCACGGTGAGCGCGTGCTCATTCATTGCCACGGTTCCCACCACAGTGGAGTTGAGGCGGCCATACTTGCTCCTGAAACCCTTCAAAATTGGACCATCCTCTCCCCAGATCGGCCAGGGCACGGCCACAGCGACCCCGCCCCCGGGCAGAGTTTGCTTGAATGGGCTCGGGATGTGTGGGTCTTGCTTCGACGCGAGGGCATTTCTCGACCCTATGTGACGGGATGGAGCGCCGGTGGCCCCCATGCCCTTGCGCTTGCGGCGACGGGCGAAGTGGCCGGGCTTGGCATCCTCTCTTGTTTGGCTCCAATGGACCGTCCAAGTGCGACCAAAGGAATGCGACCCACGAGTCGATTCGGCACCCACTTCGCGCGGCGTCTACCTCGATTGGCTAGAGGTGCTGCCCGCGCAGTCACACCGCTGTTTCGAAAAACGCCTGGATTCATCATGTGGCTAAGTAGCTCCATGCAGCCGGCGGCCGATCGGCGATACCTGCGTAGCCGAATTCGTAGAGTCGCGTTAGCCGCAAGCCGTGGCGCTTATCGCCAGGGCGGGGCCGGTGTCGCGGATGATGTGGCGCGTTTCTTGTCCCCTTGGGCGTTTGATGTGGCCGATTTGAAGACGCCTGCCATATTCTGGGTGGGTGCCAAGGACAAAATCACGCCGCCGGCGATGACGCAATACCTCGCCAATCGAATGCCGCGCGCCCATTATCGAAAAATTCCAAGCGCCGGGCATTTTCTGCTGTATGGGTACCTCGATGCGTTGTTGGTGAGCATGACGGAATCGTGGGCACGAGAGGCCACAGAATCTGGCGATGCTCGTGTGTCTGCAAAGACGCGCCATATTCGCGTGACGCGGCCAAAAATTGAGGGATGAAGGGAAAGGACCATTGCATCGGCCATCAGAACCGGATTAGGATTCATTCGTTCGTCCCATTGCATGGGGCGATGTGGCCATTGGAGACTCAATGTGGGGCAACGGGCGCCTAGCGACTGCTGTCCGTGATGAGTTCGTCGATGTATTCCTTGCAGTTGAGGCCGGCTTGGTGTCCGTAGACGGGGTAGGAGTAGTAGCTGCAGGTGCTGTTCTTGCCGTAGCAATTGGCACCTACCACGTAGAATGCGTCATGGTAGTAGTATCGCACTTCTGCGTCGCAGATTCCAAGGTCGACGCGGCATAGGCGGTAACCTGGAAGGTCGTCGCAGGGCGCGGCGGCATCATCAGAGGCGTTGGCACCTCGGGGCTTCTGGCAGTCAGGTTCGATGACGTAGAATGCGGCATGGTAGTAGTAATAGGTGTCCAGGGTGCAGGGGCCAACTTTGTACTCACAGTGTTCGTATCCAGGGTGCTTGTGGCATGCGTCCACTTCGGCGCCGCCTGCTTTGATGGCGGGTAGATCACAGGTGGGCTCGATGGCGTAACTGGCTTCGTGGTAGATGTAGTAAATAGAAACCGTGCAGTCGGCGGCGGAGTAGTCACATTGGCGGTAGCCGGGGTGCTCGGTGCATTTGCCAGGACTGGCGAGGGTGACCGGCCAGACGGTGTTGTAGGTGCTGCCGCAGTGCCGGGTGATGAGCAAGGGAGACGCGTAGACATCGATGCCGCAGCGGCTCTTGCCGTCGTTGGGTTGGCATTCTGCGTGGGCATGGAAGTCGCCTTGGAACAATTCCTCGCCCGCATGGCAGCGGCCGATTTCCACTTCGCAGTACTGGTAGCCGTCTAGCGGCCCGTGACAATCAACGGGTTCTTCCGGTGCTGCTTCGGCGCTTGCCACGGGCATCAACGTGGTTGCGGCAAGCACGAGGGTTGCCGCCATTAGGAGTTGTTTGAGGTTCGTCATCATGGTCAATCGACCTAGCCCCACAGCCGGGCAGTTGGGTTTCAGGGTTTGTCGGCGTACCCCATCAATCCAATTTTTGCGCCGGCCGGGGCGTTTATGCCTTGGCCTAGGGTGCACTTTGTGTGGCGGACGGGCATCAAATTCGGGGAGCAACGTTGGACGATTTGGATGCCTTGGTTGCTAATTGTCTAGCGGTCGCCCGTGAATCTGAGGGAACGGAGCCAGACCCCAACGAGGCACGCGCCGCAGCCAAGTCCGCCCTCTTGGATCCAAACAAGGCGCGGTACTTTGTGGCCGAGGATGAGGCAGGCGCCGTTGTGGGCAGTTTGTTTGTTACTTTCGAGTGGAGCGATTGGAAGAACGGGTGGTACTGGTGGATTCAAGGCGTCTATGTACAACCCGAGCACCGAGGCCAGGGCGTGTACTCACGGATGTACGAAGCAGTTCACGAAGCTGCACGAGCCGCAGGGGACGTTCGCAGAATTCGACTCTACGTGGACAAGGACAACGAACAGGGGCTCCGCGCATACAGAGGGCACGGGATGGAGGAAACTCGGTACCGGATCTTTGAATCCGAGGTTCGCTCCCCCCAATCCTGAGAACGGCCCTCACTACACCCAGGCCAATTCTATTCAGTTACGCCATAATATCAGCCGTTGTCTCCGAGCAACATGGTCAAGTCTGCGTCTGGAGTGTCAAGGCAGATGCTTCAGGCCCAACAGCTCGCCAAACGCTACGGGACCCATGAAGCAGTGCGAGACTTTGACCTCGCCATTCCCGCCGGGCGCATCGTCGGCTTGGTAGGCAACAACGGCGCAGGAAAGACAACCACCATCAAGATGCTGTCGGGGCTCCTTGAGCCAACCTCAGGCACCGTGCGCGTCGCAAGCGAGGACCCAATCCTTGCGCACGTTCGCGCCCAAATCGGCTACCTGCCCGAGGATTCCCCGCTTTACGACGACATGACCCCCTTGGGCTATTTGGCCTACTTTGGAGCCTTGTATGGCCTCAAAAGGGGCCCTAGCAAGGAACGCGCCAAGGCACTCCTAGGCCGCTTGCGTCTCGAAGAACGCCACTGGACCATGAGCATCGGCAAGCTGAGCAAAGGAAGCGCTCGCAAAGTTGCCCTGGCGCGGTGCTTGCTCCACGACCCCACATTGGTCATTCTTGATGAGCCCCGAAGTGGACTCGACCCTGCCACCCAGCACGTCTTAGATTCGTTCCTTCTGGAGCTTCGAAAGGAGGGCAAGGCGATTTTGCTCTCCGCGCACGACTTGGACCAAGTGGAGCGGGTGTGCGACGAAGTTTTGGTCATGGATCACGGCAACATCGTGTTGCGAGGTTCACTTGCAGAATTGCACGGCCAGGGTGGGCCGATGGAGTACCGCATTCGCGCTACGACAAAGTTCCCGGGAAGCCGAGATGATGGCCCCGATTATGTGCGCCACGTGAGCCAATGGAGCGAGGTGGAATCGTGTCTCGCGGCGATTCGGGATGCTGACGGGCGCGTGCTTGATATTGGCAGCGAATCGCCGCGCTTGGCAGATGTATTGCAAAGCCTCGTGGAGTCCGAATCCGGATGACCAGTGCCATTCAACTTGCCATTGAAGAAGCCAGACGGCAAGGCAGCCGATTTGACCGGCGGACCCTCATTGTCCTCGCAGTCATTGGATTGCTGACCGGCGGCATTATCGCG
>JBFJXT010000126.1:0-6361 GCA_041623015.1 Thermoplasmatota archaeon
CACGTATTCTCGGACTTGCCTTCGGATCGGGTTTTCGAGAAGTTGTTCCGGGCTGATGCGGCTCCATAATCCAAGCAGGGGTACGAGCGCAAGCCAGCGAATGGCGCGATCGAGGCCGGTGCCAAGCAGGGGCAAGCCGATGAGCAGCAACTTGCCGCTGACGCTGAGGGCGACGAGGGCAGGGACGGCCCACCACAAATTCCAGTCGTTCTTGTTGGCGGCGGTTTGGGTGCCAGCTTCTGCACTTTGAAGCCCTTGCTCGATGCCATCGGAGATGTCCAGGGGTACTGGGTGGATACTGCCGCCGACAAACAGGAAACCACCTGCAAGCGCAAGAAGTAGAATTGGAGTTGATTTCATCGGCGAAGCCCCCGCCTGCAGCGATTGCCGTGCTGATGGTCTACGGATTTGAGGGTGCTACAGAAGCGATGGGCAGGGTCAAACTGGGGGTCGTTGCGCTGCCGGGCTCCTGCGTCTCGCTCGGTTGTTTGGGTGTCGTTTATCCTTGCGAGTTGGTTGTCCAAGTTGCGCACGGTCGTTGATTCAGAATCATCGGGTGGGGTCCTTCGCGCATCGACCACCGGAACCACATCTTCTGGGCCCCATCCACTCCTTTTATTGCCACTCTCTGGCGCTGGGCTGGTGGAATCTTTGTTTTCATCTTTGATTGGATGATTGGAGGGTGGATTTACCATGCAGCGGGTCCCCCAAGGTCCATGCCGGCACGATCGGCGAGGGCCCCGAGGCCATCTGATGGGTAGACCCGCATGGCGCCGAAGCTGGCGTCGCGACGAAGCAGCCCTGCGGCTTCCATGCGGCGCACGCGACGGTGAACGCTGCTGGGCGCGCACCCAAGACGCTCGGCGAGTGCGTTCTGGTTTTGTCCAGGTTCATTGGCCACGAGGCGGGCCACTTGCACGTTGCGGCCATCACCCAGCAATGCTGCGGCGTCTTTGTTGTGCACGGCGCCTTTGCTGCGGTCGTACCAACAAACCAGGGCGCCCACTTTCCGGTGGACGACGCTGCCTTCGGATTCGAGAACTCGAAGATGATGGAGGCAGGCATTCCAACTGCTTCCGGTCAGGATGCTGAGGCGGCGCACGTGGATGCCGGGGATGGCTTGGACGAGGGCTAGGATGCGGGATCGAAGAGGTGTGCGACAGGGCACGGGGCGGGTCATGGCTTGGTGTTGGCGGCGCCGAAGGGTGGCCCTTGTCTCGAATTGCTGGAATTGTCGCGGGGTCGTGAATGGACGGTTCCAGGTGTTCGTGAGGCGGGCCATAGGGGCCTCGGCGCAAATGCTGGAGTGGTGAGCCATTTGAGCCCCAAGACCCCCGACCAAAGAGCAAGGCGCCGAAAGGCAAGCTTTGCCGCCTCCGTGACAGCATTGTTGTTGCTCACGGGGCTCTCTGCCCTCTATATCTTACCCAGAGACATCATTGACCCCACCGCAACGGAACCCACCCAAGACACGGGAATGGGACGCGCGGTCTTTGATAGCAATCAAACCGTGGCGGCGGCCATTGCAGAAATGCAAGCCATCGCGGAAGCAACCGCCAGTGCCGTCGCAGAAGCCGGTGCCGCTGTCGATGCAGAATTCAATGCCAGTCTCGAAGCTGCAACCGAATCCGCTGCTCAAGTTGCCAGTGAAGCTGAATCTGCCGTTGCTGCGGCCGCCAATGCAGGCGGAAATCTTTCCCAAGCCCCAGAAGGGTACGTGGAAGGCGAAGCGGTGACGGTGACGGTTCAGGACGTGCCCAATTCGGAGTTCCAAAACGGCTCCTACGAGTATCAGTATGAGTTTGAGGCGCCTGGATCCAGTGGCAGCTACGAAAACAGCAGCAGCTCGTTTTCCGCCCGTGGCGTCTTGAACCTACCCGGAACCGGCATTGCCCAAATTGACACCACTCTGTCTGGCGCCGTCGACGTCTACGTGCAATACAAGACCCAACTGATTGAAGGCATCAATGCCCACAACAACGTGAGTGTCTTGCTTGGCGAAGACTACCATTACGTCTCGGACGCGGAGGGCTACACGTACTACGAAGCCCCCGACAAGGAAGGCGCCGAGTCTGCCCTGGCCCACGCCAACGCGACCATCGATGCTGCATTCCGTGCTGCCGGAAACGCTCGTGCCGCTGTCAACGCATCCTGGGCCATCGAATTGACATTGGTTGCTGAAACGGAAGCACAAATCGAAGCGGTCGCCGAAGTGGCAACAGAAGCCAAGGCCAAGGTGCAAGCCGAAGCGGAAGCCAAGGCAAACACCCACTTTGCCGCCGCCGTGGACAAGGAAGCTGAACTGCACGCGGAAGCAGAACAGAAAATCGACGAAGCCTACGCGGTCCGCAAGGATGCCAAGGCGCAAGTCCACGCCGAAACCGAAGGCCAAGTGGAATCGATGTATTCTGCTGCGGCCAGTGCCGAGGAAGAACTAACGGCCCGCGCCCAAGAAGCACTCGTTGCCGGAGCCGAGGCAGAAGAGGCCATCTGGGCCGCTGCCAACGCCCAAGTGCACGCCCTGCTGCAATCGGCGAGCGACGCCGGCGTCAACGCCAGCGCCGAAGCGGAAGCGATCATGGAAGTGGCCGCTGAACAAGCCAGCCGCGCCCAATTCACGGCCCAATACATGCACGACTTGATGCTGCGGCAAGCTGCCAACGCCCGAGTCAATGCAGATGCACGCGCCGCTGCCATGTGGGATGCGGCTGCCAGCGCCGATGCCAGAATCGATGCGCAATTGGAAGTCTCCGTGACGCTGATTCTTCGCGCCGAGGCCTACGCTGTTGCCCGCGTGCACGCCGAAGCAGAAGCGACCGCTGAAGCTTACTTTGCAACGGCCCAGCGCCTCGAGATGCACATCGAACAACGGTACCGCGCCGAGGTTCAAGCCCTGATTCGAGCCGCATTCAGTGTGCACTTTGCCAGCCAAGGAAACTTGGATTCCAGCAGAGATCTCGCTGACCTGATTCGGCATGACATGGACATCGAAGTGACAAAGGACGTGGAATACATGCGCACCGTCGCAAGCGACTACGAACGGCGCGAGGCATTGCCCGAGTATGAAGGCGAAGCCGATTACTGGTACGCGCTTGCCCAAGCCACAGAAACCGACGGCACCGGCGTTACCCAGTACGTGGACCTAGTGCTCCTGCCTGAGATTGAAGAAAAATCTCAGACCTTTGTCGGTGTCCAGCGAGATCTGTATGCCCTGCAAGAAAAGTGGGCGTGACGTGGTCTAGGTCTGAATCCTAGCCCGTCCTAATTCCTCTCCCTGCTTTTCCATCTCTGCGTCCCTTTCCCCACTTTTCGTCTTCACCGTTTTCCACTTCGACCATCTCAATCATCCCTTTGCCCCTCTTCTCCGACTCATCCATCCTAATCCCTCTCTGCCAGATCTTCTCCAATTTCACCCTCTCAAATCCCCCTCCTCCGATTCGCACTGTGCGTTTCCCTCAACCCCCTCGACCCCTCCGCCCACTCCTTCCTTTGATTCCAGCCGTTTGAGCCGGATGCCAAGAGGCGTCAACACCCCACCCAAAGTGGTGACCTGCTTGACCCCCGAGCCCACGCCCCCAAACGACGCACGCCCCGAGATGCAACCTCGGACCCCTCGCCTAGCTGGCAAGAAAAAGCACACGCGCAAACCGGCACTCATCTTCGGCTCCATCGCCGTCGCAGCCCTCCTTCTTGGAGCCGGATTCTGGCTTGCGTTTCCTACCCCAACCAACGCCTCCAGCAACGAAGGCACACTCAGCCAGCCCCACCTGTCTACGCCTGATGCGGTTCTTGCTGAAGCCCATCGCGTGCTCCCCACGTATGCGGCTACGGAAGACGCCGCTCTCGAAGCGGTGACGGCGGCTCAAGGTGCCGTAGAAACGGCCGCACGGACCGCTCAAAGTGAAGTCATCAATGCAGCATTGGAGCAATCCACGGTCCTCCAATCCACGGTTCAACAATCCACCGGCCTCGGCCTACCCAACGTCCCAACCCAATATGTTCTTGGCCAAGATGTGAATGCGTTCGTTGGTGCTACAGGGAGCCTACCCTACACGGTGGAATCCCTCGACGTTCCTGGAACCCTTGGCGGTGCCACCAGTCTGGCAGACACCACGGTAGGCGGAACTTTTGCCACCGGATCGAGTGCTCCTCGCACGGGCATTGCCGAAATTGATGGCCTCGTCAACCAAGTGGGTGTCCTGGATTCCATCTATGAAACAGTCGCGGGGCAAGGCCTAGATTCAACCCTTGCCGGCCTTGGACAAGGGCTGCCTGTCCCCGTTCCTGCAGGACTGCCAACGGACGGACTGATTCCTGGTTCGCCGAGCACGGACACTGGCGCCGTGAATCCTGATGATGAAGGGGCACTCAACGCCCTCGAATTTGGTTACGGACTCACGGATGGTGTTACGGGCGCCTTTGCACAGCTCAGCGACCAAGCCAACACAATCCTTGCCGATCAAGAAGCGCTGATTGCCCAAGTGGACGCTCTGGCCTTCGAGGTGCGCACCCTGGAATCGGACGCCGCGGCGGATATCCAGTCAGAGCTCAACGCACGCATCGCCACCGCAGGCAATGACGCCCAAGCACGTATCGTTGCGCTCGAAGAGGCCAAGGCCCAGTTCGAACAACTGCTTCTGGATACACACACCGAGGCTACAAGTGCCCTGCTTGCTGATCTCGAAGCGAGCCAAGCTCAATTGGAAGCCCTGGCCAATGCACAAGTGGAGGGCCTCGAAAGCACCGCGGCTCAATTGCAAACCGAAGCCGACGCACGAATTGCTGATCTCGATGCCCAAACGGACGCCTACATGGCAATTCTTGCCGGCATGCAACTGGAAGGCATGGATGTCACTGATCAAGCCGTCGCGCTTCAAGCCGAAGCGGATGCCGTTCGAGGCGCGATACTTGCTCAAGCAACGAGCCAGCAAGAATACGTTCTGTCCGCAGCAGCCGACCTTGATGCCCAGGCAAATGAATTGCTATCCGGGGTGCAGATTCCCGAGTACGCGGATTTGGACGCTCAACTGCAATCGGCCCTGTCCGAGGCAGACCGAGCGCTCGTCTTCGGGCAAGCCCTGGCACAAGCCACCGCAATCGCCACCGTCAGCGCTGACACCGCTAAAGCTGACGAAACCATTGCAGCCGTTCATGCCCTCGCAGATGGCAAAGTGGAACAGATTCGAGGCCAAGCCCTCGCCTACCTAGAGCTCACGACGGAACTTGCCGCAGACGGTGAAACCCTCGTCGGGCAACTGCAAACGGATGGCACAACCCACCTGGATGCGGCCGTTGGCTACGTGGAAAAAGTCGCCGAAGACTATGCAACCATTCCCGAGCCCGAACGTCAAGCCACCGCAGAGGCCCTGCTAGAAGATGCCAAACTGCTCCTGGGCGTTGGCACCGGCGCCGTGAGTTCCGGGTCGATGGTTCTGGCACAATTTGACGACATCAGCAGCCAAGCAACCGCACTTCAAGGACAAGTATCGGCGCTCAACCTGTAGTCTAGGCGCTTGCTCTTTCCACCCTTCTTCCACCTCTGCCTTTCGCCCTCCTCCGTTTTTCCCCGCTCTTCCTTGTCATGCTTCATTGCGTGGGCTTGTCGCCTACGGTTTTTCGTTGGATCCTTGGGCTGCCTCACACCGCATCATGCGGGGGCACAAATTGAAAGAGGGAGTGGGGAAAGGATTGCTTGTTGCGTGGAGCCTAGAACGACCGCTTCAGGACGCCGAGCACGTTTCGTTCGTACTCCAATTGGTCCAGAGGCACCGATTCAGGGTCCAAATCATTGAGAAGGAACAAGTCCTTCACCGTGATGCCCAAGTCTTTGCGCCAGGTCTGCACCGTATGCGTCAAGCGTTCCGTGCTTGCCGCCGCCACACGCACCGCAAAGCCGCCTGGGCGGTCAAGCAAGGTGTAGCAAGCGAGGCTATTCGGGTCGCGCTCGAGGCGATTGCCCACATCAGACAGCCGGTCCTCGGGTGCATCCACCACGAGCCACGCCATCACAGGGAATCCCATCGCTTTGGGGTCAACGATTGCCTGATAGCCCTGGATCATCCCCTCGCGCTCCAAGCGGTGAAGCCGGTCGCGGGTGGTCGTCTCGGGCAAATCGACAATCTTGGCCAAAGCGCGGATACTGATGCGGCCATCCTCTCGGAGGACCTCCACGATTTTTTGATCGGCCTCAGCAAGGCGCTCAGCGGACGGAAGCGGCTCCGACGTCATCAAGCAGTGGCCTCCAGGATGGCGCGTTCTTCGGGGCTGCGTTGTCGCAGTTCCACGTGGGCCATCTCTTCGGCACTCATGTCTCGTGGGGGCTTGCCGAGGGGGACAAGGCGGGCGCGGCCGTATCCACGGG
>JBFJXT010000127.1:0-6306 GCA_041623015.1 Thermoplasmatota archaeon
AAGATTCGTGGCCCGCATCGAGCAGGTCAAGTGCGAGCGATTGGGCGCGTTTGTCTCCTTCGATGAATCGGGGCGTGTCGCGGAATGCGTGCCGCGTGAACTGATCTAAGACCACAATCAGTGCAACGGTTCCTTCAGCCGTTTCGCTCCAGTGATCCAAGTCTCCGGAAATGGCCGCTTCAATGGTGGGCATGAATTGCTCACGGACCACGGGGTCGAGGCTCCGGCCCGCTTCGAACCACATGGGAGCATTTGCCCACGGCGCATCTGGGTTGTCACCAAACCAGAACGCGAGCACAGATTCTTGATTCACCTGGGGCCACTTGGACTTCTGTGCTTAAACACCAAGGACTGGGCACCTCCGGTAGGCCCGTGATTCAGAACTGCTGGGGCATCACTTCAACGGCGGGAGCTGCGTGGGCTTGTTTGCGCATGGCGCCCTCGACGCCTAGGTCTGACAAACGAGCCAATGCCGCACGCAACGCTGCGCGAGTCCGGGGCCGCCCCCAACTCTTGGCTTCCCGGAACCGCCAAGGAGGTGCGACGACGCCGGTGCGACGGCGCCATCGAAGCGGCTCGCCTCGGGTGGCACGGACAAATGTGGCTGCAAAATCCATGCCTAGCGCTGCCGCCATCCAATGGGAGGCCCACAATCGGGGATTCACGTCCACCACCCAGGGTCGGCCGTCCAAGTCGACGCGCAGGTCAATGTGGAGCAAACCGGTGTAGTTCGTGGATTTCACCAAGGCGCGCGCCACCGCCTCCAATTCAGGGCGTTCCTCGTAGCACCGCATGCCTGGGCCAAGCCCTTGCTCTGCCGTGATTCCCAAGATTCGGCCATCCAGGGCGGCCAGGCTCACATCTTCGTCGTGTCCCTCAATCAGGGGCTGAAGAATGGCACCTTTGCGTCGGGGCTCTTCGGGGTGCCACTCCCGGACCCCAACGCCCCCGCCGCCGTACTGGGGCTTCTCGATGTATCGCTCCGACGTGCCAAATCCGTCCGCCCAAATGTCGGAAATGAGCGGGGGGGTACGAAATCCCGCTTCCTTGGCCATATCCGGTAAGGCGCCCTTGTCGGCCAAGCGGCGCAAGGAATCGCCATCCGGGTGGCCAAGCACGGGGATGCCGGCGTCCAGAAGTCGAACGTGGCTGCGCTCATCGCACGGGAACACGGCGTCTGCGTCCGCGACGGCTGCTCGAAGCGCATCATCGTCCACGTGGTCAGGGGTGGGCAATTCGGTGACATGCATGCGGGATGCGCGTTCCAAAGCGCGTCTGGGCCCAAGCATGACCACCGGACTTGGACCCAGACGCCGCAGACTCATCCAAGCCGTGTGGGCGAGAACGGGGCTGCTGGCAACGATAGCCAAAGACGGTCGTGCCATACCTCAAACTAGGCGGCCGTAGAGGTTGATGGTTTTGCCATGATCGTCCTAGCACCCAATCATCGGGATCGCGCAGTAGGGATTCAACGGCGCTTGTTTCGATAGAACTGAACCGCCTAGGAATCCTTGAACCCACGAGGGTAATGGGCCTGCATGGACCTGCGAACCCCGCTTGCCATCAGTTTGCTCTTGCTCGCCACCCTCATGGTCGCCCCTGGTGCAACCGCCGCTCCGTGTGACGCCAGCGGCCCTTCCATGGGCTGCCAAGCCACGGTGCAGCGGTGCGACGTCGAAGTTGGCGCCAATGTCATCACGAGCACCGTTGTTGGGGGCGAGGCTGATTGCCGCTTTGGCAACATGACGCGCTGCTACACCAATCTCAGTGTCGGTCAAGGTGGCCTCAACCCCACATACTGGTGCGCATTCTAAGCCAAATCAAGGGTCCACTGGCAACCTGATTCCAATGCGTTGCCTGGGCCCATGTCCCTTTTTCTAAGCGAAAGAAATGGAAAAAACACAGCCCCGCCGCATGGACCGATTGGGTCCACCACTGCGGGGTGATGGATGCACGAACGATCTAGAGAATTCTAGATGGGTTCACAGTGGCGCACCGGCTTTTCCACGCAGATGTAGCTGTAGCACGGGGGCTGGATGCAGACAATCCAGCACACGGTCAAGACCGATCCGGGATCTTCACAGTCACCGATGGGGTCTGCTGCGGAGCTGGCAGTGGGGGCCATGGCCACGGCGGCTGTTAGCAGGCAAGCGGCAAGCAAAATGGATGCAGAGCGCATGCTCACAAACCCCAACGAACCTCTAAGGAGATATTGGAACGGTACCAACGTGTCCAATTTGGCCCAAAACTATCCAGCCGAATCTCGGCGATATTCAATGGATTAAGCGGCCGCAATTTTCTGCATGATGCCCCAGCTTCTGGTAGTCCATTGCATGCCAAATTGCTTCCTAATGGACGGGTGGGCGTCGAATTTGCCACCCGGGATTCGATCGGTCACGAAGCACCAGCCGAGATCTTCCAGAATCAAAATCGGCGCATTCACGTCAGGCCAGGAATCAGGCAGTCCGCCCGGTTGCCGAGGCGCCAAAGCTACTGTCACTTCTACCTTTGCGCCCTCTCTGGCCTCGTACGATGTGGATACCAATTCCTGAATTTGGCTCTGAGGCAAGACCACCATATCCACAGCCACAGGAAGCGCCTCTTCAAGCGCCACTTGCAACTCAGACGGGCCCAGAGAAGCATGAGACGCAAACGTCCCTGCGGCTCCGATATTTTTCAGGGCCAATTCAGGGTGCGCTGCGGCAAATTCCTTGGGCTTGAACACGTTGTTGCCACCCACATTGGCGGCCCTCAGAAAAACGGCATGCGCCACAAAGTTTGAAAGAGAGTGGAATGGAAAAGGGATGCGAAAACCACGCTGAGCGTTTACAAGCCGAGGTCAGCCTTCACGAGGGGGATGATGTCCGTTTCGGGGCTTCGCCCCTGAGGTCCCAGGCGTGGCATTCAGCTCCCGCTTTGCTCCGCCTCAGCCACGCTGAGCGTTTACAAGCCGAGGTCAGCCTTGACGAGCGGAATGATATCGGTTGGGAAATCAACGACCTTGACGCCGGCCTTCTTGAAGGCGTTCATCTTGGACTCGGCGGTGCCGACACCCTTCTCGACGAGGGCGCCCGCGTGGCCCATTTGCTTGCCTTCGGGGGCGCTGCGGCCAGCCACGAACGCGTAGATGGGTTTGCGAGCGGTGAGGTTCACGGACTCGATGTAGGCTGCGGCTTCTTCCTCTGCGCCGCCTCCGATTTCGCCAACGAGCACAATCGCCTTGGATTCGTCGTCCTTCTCGAAGAGCTTCACGGCTTCCAAGAGGTTGGTGCCGGGGATCGGGTCGCCGCCGAGGCCGAGGACACTGGTTTGGCCGATGCCTTCAGCACTGAGCGCGCCGACGATTTCGTAGGTGAGGGTGCCAGACTTGCTGGCCACGGCCACGGGACCGCCAGGGGTGAAGATTTGGCCGGGCAGGATGCCGACCTTGGCCACACCAGCGGTGCATGCGCCGGGGCAGTTGGGGCCAATCAATGTGACGCCCTTGCTCTTGGCGTAGTTGACGAAGTGGGCAGCGTCGTGCACCGGAATGTGCTCGGTGATGACGATGATGGTCTTCATGCCTGCATCGACGGCTTCGATGACTGCAGCCTTGGCAAAGCGGGCCGGCACAAAGACGAGGCTGGTGTTGCAGCCGGTGGCGTCTTTTGCTTCACTGACACTGTTGAACACGGGAACCCCGTGCACTTCTTCGCCGCCCTTGCCAGGGGTGCAGCCAGCCACGACATAGTCGCCGTATTCCTGCATCTGCGAGATGTGGAACTTGCCCACGGAGCCGGTGGCGCCTTGGACGACGATCTTGCTGTCTTCGGTCAGGACAACTGCCATTGCCGCGGCCACATGGCGGCCCCATAAGGGGCTTGCGCAGCCCTCACGGGGCATCGATGCCTGAATTATCACCGACAAGTCCATCCATGCATGATGGAAGTGGCGGCGCATGCACGAGCCCCACGACGCCATAGTCGTGCGCCAAGCCACGCCCGAGGACCACCCCGAAATCATTGCCTTGCAGTCGCGCTGCTTTCCAGGTATGACGCCGTGGACGGAAGCGCAATTGGCCAATCACCATGCGCTATTTCCTGAAGGGCAAGTGGTTGTTATGGTGGGCGATTCCTTGGTGGCAAGCTCGAGCAGCCTCATTGTTGATTTAGGCGATTACGGGGAGGATCACCAATTCAACGAAGTGGTGCCCAAGGGCTTCCTTTCCAACCATGATGCCGACGCCAGTGACTTGTATGGCATCGAAGTGATGGTGGACCCTCAGTACCAAGGAATGCGCATTGGCCAACGGTTGTACGAAGAACGCCAGCACTTGTGCGAACGCCTCAATTTGCGACGAACGGTCATTGCCGGCCGCATCCCAGGCTACCGAGGCTTGGCCGATAAAATGAGTCCGAAGGAGTACGTGCAAGCGGTACGACGGAACGAGATTCAAGACCCTGTTTTGGGTTTCCAATTGAGCCAGGGCTTCACCCCGATTCGCATCCTTGACGATTACTTGCCGGGGGACAAGGAATCTCAAGGGTACGCTCTGCTGATGGAGTGGACCAACGTAGATTACCAGCGGGTGGGCCGCCGAGGCTCCAAGACCAGCCACCCGGTGCGAATCTGTGTGATTCAGTACCAGTTGCGCGAAATTGACGGCTGGGAGGACTTCGCCCGGCAAACGGAATACTTCGTGGATGTGGCTTCCAATTACCGCAGCGACTTTGCGGTGTTCCCGGAGCTTCTGACGAGTCAATTGCTCAGTTGCATCCAAGAGAAAGCGCCCTCCGACTCAGTGCGCAAACTCTCCACCTTCACTGATGAATACATGGAGCATTTCAGCAAGCTCGCCGTGGGTTACAATGTCAACATCATCGCCGGCACCCAGATCATCGAGGAAGAGGACGGACGCCTACGAAATGCGGCGTTCTTGTTCCGCCGGGATGGTACCATCGGTCGCCAAGACAAACTCCACGTGACGCCCAATGAGCGCCGCTGGTGGGGCATCGAAGGCGGCGACGAGTTGCACGTCATGGACACAGACGTTGGCAAGGTCGCTATCAATGTCTGCTACGACGTGGAATTCCCTGAATTGGCTCGCTTGGCAGTGGACCAGGGAGCCCGAATTCTGTTCGTGCCTTACTGCACTGAGGACCGCCAGGGGCACCTTCGCGTGCGCTACTGTGCTCAGGCCCGGGCCATCGAGAATCAAATGTACGTGGTGACCTCAGGAACGGTCGGAAACTTGCCTGACTCGGAGAACATGGACATCCAATATGCTCAGAGCGGCATCTTCACCCCGAGCGACTTCACCTTCCCTCGGGACGGTATCGCCGCCGAGGCCACTGCCAACGTGGAAACTGTGGTGGTGGGCGACCTCGATTTGGAGGCGCTTCGCCGCAGTCGCAGGACGGGGTCCGTGATGCAACTTCAAGATCGTCGCCGGGACTTGTACGAAGTGCGGGACTTACGGGCTGACGCCTAAGCCAGCTACTGGTTCCGCGAGGCAATCTTGCCATGGGCCCCTAGCCGCAGCGGTAGCTCTCTAATTGCTTGAGTAGAGCGTTCCGCTTGCTTCTTGGCAAGGCGGGACCGTGGGCCCAGCGCGCCGGAGCCCTACAAAAGGTGGGGAAAAGGAAGGGAAGAGGACCAACCTACCTGCTCAGGCGGTTGCAAGGGGCATGCCCTTGGCCATTTCAGTGGCCTTCTGGGCAGCTTCTTGGAGGGTGTCGGCGACGGTGAAACCGTAGCTTGCCAGGATTTCCTTGGCTTCGGCTTCCTTGGTTCCCTTGATGCGGGTGATAATCGGGAAGTCCACGCCTTCGTGGTCGATGACCGAGACCAGGCCCTGGGCAACGATGTCGCACCGAGTGATGCCACCGAACAAGTTCAGGAGCATGACGCCGGGCTTCGACTTCTTCATCAAGCGCACCGCTTGGGCGACCTTTTCGGGGTCCGTTGCGCCACTGAGATCCAAGAACGTGCGGGGTTTGCCACCGTACACGCTGAGGGCATCGAGGGTGGCCATGGTGAGGCCAGCGCCGTTGGCGATGACACCGATGTTGCCGTCGAGCTCAATGAGGGCGACACCTTGGTCGCGGGCCTCTTGTTCGAGGTCGGTGAGGCTCTGGTCGCGTTGCTGGAATTCAGGGTGGCGGAATAGGGCGCTGTCGTTGATAGTGACCTTGCTGTCGGCGGCGACGATGGTGCCGTCGGTGGTCTTGGCCATCGGGTTGACCTCGACCAGTTCGCAGTCCATTTCAAGGAACATGCGGTAGAGGCTGTGCATGAGGCCCTTGACGCCGGCCTTGGTCTCTTCAT
>JBFJXT010000128.1:0-6225 GCA_041623015.1 Thermoplasmatota archaeon
CACGGATTCGGTGTCAGTGCTGGCAAGGAAGCTGATGGCGGCACGGTCGTGGTCGCCGGCTTGAACGTCAACCCACTCGGTGCGGGTGATTTTCTCGCCGTTGGGGCCGGTGTAGAAGGCGCCAACGTCCACGGCGCTGCCGCCGTTCTTCCAGGTCAATCCGTAGTCGTCGCTGACGCCCACGAGAACGGCGCCAGGGTTGGCCACTCCGAAGTAGGTCCAGTAGTCACCGTTCGCGTCGGCGTTGCGGCTGAAGCTGATGCTGGGGTCAAAGTGACTGTCCGATCCGGTGCCGGGCACGTCGCGGGGCGCCCAGGTGAGGCCATTGTTCTTGCTGATGGCAAATCCGGCTTGGCTGCCACAGAGGCGGTGGGGGAGAGCGGCGTAGCCGTCTTCGCTCACGCGCACATGGCCGTGCAGGCCAAGGCAAGCAAGCGGGTCAATGGGGGTCTGGTCGGTGACTTGGCGGGAGCTGGTCTGGGGCCAGGTAAGGCCACCGTCGTAGCTGACACCGCAGGAGTTGACAATCGGGTACTGAGCGCAGTAGTAGACGGCGCGTCCGTACAAGGCGTCGGTGGGCACGGGGAGGTCTTTACTCCATGGGCCACTGCCGACGGTTTCGTGGTCGCCGGTGCTCACTTGGCACACGGCAGGCATCGTGGTCCAGCCGTTCAAGTCGGTGTTGAGGTTGCTGGAGTCGTGGTCACGGAAGGCCATGTCTGCGCAAGGCGTAGGGAATCGGAAGTGGCCAGCCCAGGTGCGGCCGGTCTCTTCGTCCGTGTGAAGAATTGGATCTGCAAAGACACCGCTTGCGGTTTCAATGAGGCGCCCCCAGTCTTCCCAAGTGACGGCGGGCGGGAAGACGGTGTCGTCCCACTCGGCCTTGCCAACGCCAAAGAGCGTCTTGAAGTAGAGCGGGTCAGGACCGTTTTCGTCCCAGTAAATGCCCACGGTGGGCTCGGCACTGTTGTCCCAGCTCCATACCGTGGAGGGGACCGGGTACCGATGGAATTCAGGAGTTCCTGAGATTCCAAAAGCGGGACTGGTACTTGCGCCCGTTGCTGCGGTTCCAACTTGCACATCGAGGGGCACAGGGACGTCGGGGACGACGGCCTGTACGCCTGGAAGTGCAAGAATGAGGGCTATGCCAATTACGGCCAGCCGGCTGACATTGCGAGTCTGTAGACCCACCACCATAAGCGGCCGACCTATCGGCCGGTTCTTAGCGGTTTGCGTGGCTTTGCTCCTCTTAGTAGGGACGATTGACTAACTTTTGCAGCCGCTTCCAAAGCTCTCCCCCAGAGGAGATTGGTCCCAACCGAGCCCTTTGTAGGTGCCATCCTGAGCATCGCAGTAATGCCAAATAAAATCGCCACTTTTGTCCCTATTTTGCATTGGTTGGCCCGTGAAAGGATTGTTTGGCCACGGCTGCCCAAGGCGCTGCACGGCGAGGGTTTGCGCATCCACATTTTGTGGCAAACTGCCGGTTTGGGTGCGATAATCGTCAATCCATCCGATGATTCGAGCATGGCCATTTCGTGCCGCTGCGTCGCCCGCTTGTGCCTCCTGCAAGGAAATGGACGAGGCAGGCGCCTTGATTGAGAAGGGCAATTCGCCACCCGCAACCGCTGTGTAAGGAGACTCAGGATCAAAGGGACTGTCAATGGAAGCAGACACCACGCGGCCCCCCGACAGGGTGGCAGTTACCGTGACGGATTCGGTGCGGCCGTTGGCGGTGACGGTGCTAACGGTGACCAATTCGTTGCCCGATTCCACGGCGGTGCGGGCCGACTCCACGAGGCCGCGAATGTCCCATGTTTGAATTCGGTGGGCGCGGGAACTGGCATCGAGGCTCTTGGCGTCCGGGTAAGCAATCCAGCCTCGGCCTTCCGTGGTGGTGTACCAAGTCCCTTCGATTCGGACATTTTGCCGGGCCATGTCGTCTTCGTTTTCCACGAACAAGCCCCGATTGGCTGGGCGAGCGGAATCGTAACCGAAGACGTTGGTGCCTTGCAATTCAAAGGGCTCCAGGGGCGTCGTCGTGATGGTGTAGGTTGCTGCCCAACTCAATTCGGGCAATTCGGCTCTGGCGTTGTCGCCGCCACTACACCCAGACAATCCCACCGCGACCAACGAGAGGAGGCTCAAGGCAGTCCACCCACGCATGAGTGCGACTCGTAGACCGGGTACTTGGTCGCTGCGAAGCGCAAAATGAGGCAAAATTGCCTGGCGAATCGCTCAATCCTAGCCTTCGGCTAGCATTTCGCCGAGTTCGCCGCTTTCCAGCAAACTGCACCAACGGCACAGCAGCAAAGAAACCGGCTCCGTCGCTCAATCCTAGCCTTCGGCTAGCATTTCGCTTAGTTCGCCGCTTTCCAGCATCTCCATCGCAATGTCACTGCCACCGATGAGCTCGCCCTTCACATACACCTGAGGAAGCGTCGGGAACTGAGACCACTCGGCAATCGCCTGGATGGCTTGGCGAGGATCCGGCTGGGCAAACATATTGACGTGCGCAAACGGACGCTCCAAGTGCTGCAAGACCGCAGCGGCGCGGGCACTGAAGCCACACTGAGGCGCATCCGGGGAGCCCTTCATGAACAACACAAGGTCGTTGCTTGCAATGAGCGCGTCCCATTCTGCCTTCTGTTCAGGCGTCAAGGCCATGTTTGCGCTCGGGGCGGCAGGGGCGCCGGCCATTGGGATGTCCATGGAGGCCAGTCGGTGCGTTGCCACTTAGGGATTTTGTAGGGGGCTAACCCCATCAAACTGGCCCATCAAGTTTCGATTCGCAGCGTACGCGAGGGTCACTCAAACGAAGACGAAGTACGCCGCCAGCGCGAGTCCGGCGGCCCAGAGAGTGTTCCAGAATAGGCCCAGTTCTTCCACGAGTTCCGCTTCCATGCCGCACCATTGGCCTGGGCAGCACCTAAGGCGAGGCTCGAATGGGTGGAATTACCAGGCGTTGGGGTGGCTGCCTTCGCCTTGCTGGTGGGGAATGAATGGCACGGGCAATTTGCCTTCGTGCTTGATCTCCAACTCTTGGGGCGTGATGCACTTGAGGTCCAAGGCGTGGATGGCGCCGCTCTGGATGTGGGGCGTGAGGGCAGCCAGGATGGGTTTTTGCCGCTGGAAGCTGCGTTGGCCATCAAAGCTCTGGGCCACCAGGACTACGTGCCAGTGGTCGCCGCCGCCGTTGAGGTCCGTGGGGTGTACCTGGGCATCGGGCACGATTGCCTTGAGCGCCTGTTCCATCCATGCAGCATTGACCATGGGACCCCCGTTGTGGCGCTGGCTCTTGGCTGCTTCGGTGGTGGCAGCCGCGGCTTAGGCAGTGGCGTGGGCGGCGTCGAGGGCTCGGTTGAGGTCCTCAAGAAGGTCTGCAGTGTCTTCGATGCCTACACTGATGCGCACGAGGCCGTCCGTGACGCCTTGGGCTTGCCGGGCTTCGGGGTCGCTGTAGGCGTGGCTGGTTTCGATTGGGAGGCTCACGAGGCTCTCCACGCCACCAAGACTTGCCGCTGGGAGAATGATTTGGGTGGCGCGGCGGAACGCGACGGCCGCATCAAGGCTGCCAAGATTGAGGGTGAGCATGCCGCAGGCGCCAGGGTGGTGGACCGCCTGAACTGCAGCGTGGTCAGCGGCGGCGTGGGCCAGGTGTTTGGCGTTGTGTTGGTGCCGTTCCATCCTGAGGGCGAGGGTTTTGATGCCTCGGCTGACGCGATCGGCGGCGTGGGGATCCAGGGTTGCGCCTTGGTCGCGGCGAGCCATCCAGATGGCTTTGTAGTGCTCGGGTCCGGTGGTGACGACGCCGGCGGTGACATCCGAGTGGCCTGCGAGGTACTTGGTGGCGCTGTGCATGACGATGTCTGCGCCCAATTCGAGGGGCCGTTGGATGATGGGGCTTGCAAAGGTGGCATCCACGCAGAGCAGGGCGCCGTGGGCGTGGGCGAGTTTTGCCCAAGCGGCGACGTTGGTGGCGTGGAGCAACGGGTTGGTGATGGATTCAATCCAGACCAATTTGGTGCCTTCTGGGAGGGTGCCGGGCGCGTCGATTCCCGCTGCGTGGACCTGGACACCCATGCTGGCCACGTGGTGCTCCATGAGGGCGGTGGTGCCGCCGTAGATGCCTTGCTGGTGCACGAGGGTGTCGCCTGGGCGCAGGAATGCGCCAAAGATGGCTTGCTCGGCGCCGAGGCCTGATGCAAACGCGAGGGTGCTTCCGGGTGCTGCGCCTTCGAGGGCGGATACTTTGTCTTCGAGCGCTTGGACGGTGGGGTTGTCGTAGCGGCTGTAGATGTACTTGGAGGCGGATCCATTGGCCATTTCCGGGAATCGGAAGGTTGTGGAGGCGACCACGGGAGTGTTGAGCGACCCGCTTTCGTGGGGGCGTTCTCCTGCGTGGACGGCCATGGTCGAGGGGCCCGGCATCGGGCTTTGCAGGCGGGTTTGGCATTTGAGCCATAGCCCGAGTGCTTTCACCGACCCCGGGAGCAGAACGAATCACCTCAAGTGCGTCAACCGGACTCCATGCCAATGATGAGCCTCGTAGAGGAGGAGTTGGGCGGCCCCACGGTCTTCAAGGATCGGGTCAAGCTCGACTTCGACTATGTGCCCGAGGAATTGCCCAACCGTGAGGACGCCATGCGCTTCCTTGCCCGAACATATCGAGGCCTAACCCAAGGCGGCACTCGAGAACACGCCCTTGTCTGGGGCCCCGTGGGAACCGGCAAGACAGCCGTGGCCAAGCGGTTTGCCCAGGACTTCGGCAGCGCCCTCGCCAAGAAGGGGCGCCGAATGGAGTCGGTGCACGTGAATTGCCGCCGCCGCAAATCCGCCGCCCTCGCCATGTTGGGCATCCTGAACCACTTTGAGCCCAACTACCCCGAGCGGGGCTTCAGTGTGGGCGAAATGATGCGCGATTTGCGCCGCCACCTAGAACGCCGCGAGTGCCACCTCTTGGTGATTCTTGACGAAGTGGACGCCCTCTTGCGCGCCGACGGCAGCAACCTCGTCTACGACTTGACGCGATTCAACGACGAAACGGGCCAAGCCTGGGTCGGCATCAGCTTGATTCTGGTGAGCCAACAAAATGTCCTCGAACTCCTCGACGACGCGGCGCTTTCCACGTTCAAGCGCAGCAATTCCTACCAAGTGCAGCCATACACCCAAGATCAAATGGAGCCCATTGTCCAACAACGCGTGGACTTGGCCTTCCATCCTGGATCCGTGGAGCCCGATTGTGTCAGCCTCATCGCAGACATTGCCGGAGAAGCAGCCGGAGAAGCACGCAGCGGCCCCGGCGACGCCCGGTTGGCCATCGAATTGTTGTCCAAGTCCGGCCAGAACGCCGATGACGAAAACCGAGACAACGTGACCCCGGACGATGTGCGCACCGCAAAGGCGTACACGTACAGTGTCGTGACCACGAGCAAGCTGCAAAACCTCCAGAAACACCCGTTGCTGGTCCTGATGGCCCTTGCTCACCGACTCGAGCGGGACCAAGGCGCCTACGCCACCACCGGCAGCGTCGAGGAGGCCTACGGCGTGCTGTGTGAAGAGCACGGCGAGCAACCCCGGGCCCACACGCAGTTCTGGAAGTACCTCAAGCAATTGCAAGACGCTGGCTTCCTCTACTCCAAGATGAGCGGCCGAGGCCACGCTGGCACCACGCAACTACTGTCCCTTCCCGATGTACCCACGAAGGTGCTTCAGGAGAAGGTTCGCGACTTGCTCAAATCCAGTTAACTCACTAAGGCGTCTGTTGGGACAAACCCAAGGCCCTTGCAGCCCCAGCCACAGCATCCTAAAACCGCGACGAGCACATTGAAGCTTATGCAGGACGCCCTGCCAGCCGAACGACTCGAGGAGCGTGAATCCCTGCTCCAGGTGTTGGAGGTGGACGGGTACCTGACGGATCCTCAGTTAGAAGAAGCGATGTTGACGGTCCCCCGTCACTTGTTTCTGCCTGAAGATCTACGAGAGCACGCCTACGAAGATCGGCCCCTGCCGGTGGGCTTTGGCCAAACCATCAGTGCTCCCCACATGGTGGCGATGATGACCGCAGCCCTTCAGTTGGAAGTGGGTCAGCGCGTCTTGGAAATTGGCACCGGTGTTGGCTACCACGCCGCCGTTGTGAAGCAAGTGGTGGGACCTACTGGAACCGTCCATTCCATCGAGTACTTGCCTGAATTGGCTCAGTGGGCGGTGCGAAACTTGGCCGCC
>JBFJXT010000129.1:0-6183 GCA_041623015.1 Thermoplasmatota archaeon
AGGCGTCAGCGTCGAGTACCTCGACTTGCAAACCATCAGCCCCATGGACAGCGAAACCATCCTCGCTTCGGTCAAGAAGACCGGCAAGGTCGTCATCGTCCAAGAGGCCCCCCGCTCCGGTGGATGGGGCAGCGAGATTACCCGCCGCATCAACGAGTCGGACGCCTTCTATGCCCTCGAAGCCCCCGTCGGTTTCGTGGCTGCGCCCGATGTGCACACCCCACTCTTGGCTCGTGAGCACTGGTATATGCCTGACGAGATCAAAATCCTCGCCGAGTGCCGACGAATCCTCGAAGCGTAGCGAAGAGATTCCAAGGCTAGGCCAATATCGGACTCGTCCGGTGGGAGCTTGCCCGAGCGAAGCGAAGGGCTGGCGACTGCCTGACGAGATCAAGATTCTCGCCGAGTGCCGACGAATTCTCGAAGCGTAAGCCGGTTTGACCGCCATGCTCCTGCATTTTGGTGTCTAGCGATGCCAAGATGCGGGGCTTGCCCGCAAATCTCAGGGATGAGGAAGTGGAAAAGGTGCGCAAGCTAGGCTTAGCCGAGGCGACCGACCCAGACCATGGCATGGCAGCCGTTGTAGCCGCCGACCACGAAGCCAGGCTCGTGAATGCCCCACAGAGCAGAGGTGCAGTCAAAGCCCCGGAGTGCGCAATTGTAGCCAACCGCGAGAACGCCACAGCGCACGCCAGTGTCACGTCCGCCAAGTTCCTTGGTGCAGCCGTGTGCTTCAGGTGCTATGTTGCAATCCACGGGCGGCGCGGCGCTCACGATGCCAAGATTAGACCAGACTTTGGCGTGGCAGCCGTTGTTGCCGCCGACCACAAGGCTTGAGCCGTGGATGCCCCAAAGCATTTGGGCGCAGTCAAAGCCGCGCAGACCACAGTGGTAGCCCACGTCGAGGACGCCGCACATGACGCCGGTGTCTCGGCCGGTGATGTCAACGGTGCAGCCGTGGGAGGCAGGGTTGATGCGGCAGTCGAGGGGAGGCGCATCGGAGGATTTGATGGCCCTGGACAGCTCAGCTACGATGGCATCCCTGCCGTTGTGGCCCCCGTATACGACGCAGTTCTCCATGCCGACAAAGACGCTCCGTCCCACATGACCTTCGGCGATGTCTGGGCAACCGAAGATGCCGCAGGCGACGTAGTCTCGGTCATGGATGAGCAAGGCGCCCGTGTATTGGTAGCAACCGACCCAGTAGTTGCCCACTCGACAGCCAGTGCTACCCATGGGCCAGTAGGGTCGGACGTGACAATCGGGGGCCGCCATGGTGAATTCGGATTCGTCTTCGCTGGCGTCGGCCGCATGTGCTCCAGGCAAGAGGAACGCGGAGGCGAGCAGGATGAGGCATGTCAGGGAGTTTGCTATTTTTTGCATAGAATACCCGAGACGTACAACGTGCGGTTCATGATGGACGCTTTGCCTGGGACCCAAAGTATCCAATCAGATTTCCCTAACCCATTCTTGTCTCATGTCTCCGTTGAATTTCGCGCGTTGAGGCCAATGCCAATAACTAAGATGGCCCGCCCAAATCCTGCGTTATGCGTTTCCTTCGCTACGCCCCCATGCTCGTTATGATCCTCCTCGCCGCCGCTGGCAACGCCAACGCCGTGGGCGACTTGCCGATTGCCTGCGTGCATGACTTTGGTCCGTTCTGCTAGGCACGAGGATTGAACGGGCCCATGGGCCCCTTTGTAGCCAACACATTTCTCCATCCTTCTCCCTCCTTTTCATCGTTCAAACCTTGACGCATCGGCATTTGTTTCAGGGTTTCTTTGCATTGAGCTCTGAAATGGGCGCCTGAAACCGACTACTTCGCGACGTACACCCCCCCATTGGCAATATGAGCAGAAGTCCCCCGGCCCTTGGTCCCAAAACCGGAAGGAACAATTGCCTCCTGCTTCACGTTTCGTCGCCGACGCCACAAGGGTTAAGCCATCTCCCGAGTCGTCCGAGAATGGTCACCATGTTCCTGTCCCGTACCCTGACAGTCCTTTGCGCGAGTCTTCTTGCCTTTGGCGCCCTGAGCGTCTCGGCCCAAGACTCCCTCGCACCGGGCATCTACAACCCTGACACCTCAACGCCAATTCAGATGTACTTCCACATCAACGGCCTGCAGGACACGCCTATCAACACCCAAAAGCCGGACGACAAGTACGCTTCGAACGTCCCTGTGGGTTTGGCGACGCACTCCCAGGGTTGCGTCAGTGACCCCACTGTTCCGGCCATTGCCCGCGGCACCCGTCACAGTTACTACGGCTTCAGCAGCCCCGGCTACGTCCAATACGACGTGGACCAAGGCGGCGAACCCCGCTACCACCCCGAGCGCGGCATCAGCTTCGATGTGAAGATGGACGGCTCCAAGCCCGTCGACTTCGTCTGGTACATGCAAGGACAAGCCACCGGTGGCGACAACGATGGCGTCCCCGTGCACACGCTCAGCCCGCCTCTGCCCAATGTGGTCATGCGCGCTACCATCCGCGAGGGTGACCAAATCAGCCCCGGACACACCGCCTTCAACACTGGCGAAATCATCGCCCAGGGCCAAACCACCGCCACCACCCTCCAAGGCCAAGGCACCCAAGGCGAACATGTGACCTACGTGGGCAACCACGCAAATGGCGCCCCCATCTACCAATTCCGTGTGCCCCTGGAATACCAGCGCACCAGCATCAATGCCATGGAATCCTACAACGCTCGCGTGGACTTCTACATCGAAGCCCTCCCCGGCGTTTGTGATGACCCCCAGGGCGAAGAATACCTGATGCCTGACTTCCTCCGTGTTCACACCAGCCCCGAGAACCGCCCCAGCTTCATCTGGCACGTGTTCAACCCGCTGCGCATCGAATACCTTCACCCACAGTTCATCGGTGACGACCTGGTTCTTCACACGTCCACGAACAGCCCCTGGGGCAACTACGACGTGCGCGGCGACCAAGAAGTGGAGAGCCAAGGTGGCTTGACCGTTGAGATCACCGGACCCAGTGTCCCCGTGAGCATCAACCGTGTCGCATTGACGGCCCGCACCCACGAACACGACCACCACACGGAAGCGGTGGACGCCACTTGGGTCTGGGAATACAAGAAGGACGGCGCTCGCGACGGCCTTTACACCGCCACCTTCACCGTGAAGAACGACCAAGAGACCGCAGAAGCAATCGCTGTGGCTCAGTTCGAAATCGGCAGCGGCAAGATCGTTGGCTGTGGCAACCAAGCCACGGGCGAGCAAGTTGACTGTGAAGAGACCCTCCAGAAGGACGGCGCCAAGGCTGCCAAGGAAAGCCCCGGCGCGGGCTTCCTGGCCATCCTCGCGGTCCTCGGTGGAGCCTTCGTGGTTCTGCGCCGCCGCAACTAAGCCCCTGGCTTGACTCCCTCTTCCCTTTCCACCTCCCCCTCCTTGGTTGATTTTTGCGCCCCCATCGCGAGATATTCCTAGAACCAAAGCGTGCCGTTTCACCCAATCCTTTGCCCATTCTAGCCAATGGAGTCAAGTACGGTTGCTCAGCTTGAATCTGCATGCGCATTTGGGTCCTCTGCGCCGCCCTGCTGATTTGCACCCCCACCGTAGTGAATGCGGAGAGCATCGATTCGAGCCCGGGCATCTTCGACTCTGAGGCGTCGGCGCGGACCACGCTCTACTTGCACGGGACGCACAATTTGCTCCTCGCGTCACCCCAGCCGATGCCCGAGTGGGTGATTCAGTCGGGAGTCTCTGGCATCGCTGCCATCACGCAACAATGCGTCAATGGCATCAATCTTGCACAGATTGCCCAAGGGGACCACCATACGTGGTACGCCGTGGTGTCCCCTGGAGAGATCGAGTACACGAGCGGGGCACATACCGTGGAAATGACCCCCACCGCCCACGCTCTAGGTCCTGCAAAGGATGCTCGATTGGATGGCAATGGCACGATTGATTTGGTCTGGGCCATTGAATCGAGTGCGTCAGCGCTTTCCCTACCTCTGCCCAATGCGGTCATGCGCGCCACCCTTCGCCACGGAGACGAACTGAGCGTTGGGCACCGCGAGATGAATCAAGGCATCATCATCGCCCAGGGTGAATCTGAGCCTGCGCTTTTGGCCGGCGATGCGACTCCCGACCACCCTCAAGTCCAACACAGCAAGGTCCGCGTTGATGGCGAGGATCGGGATGTCTACACATTCAAATTCCAAATTCCCTACATCGCGTCCGGCGATGATTTGGCATTCACCCGAGAGGACGGCTTCAATCTACGCATGGATTTGTTCGTAGAGAACCCAATCTGTGAGGAGCGTGTGGCTCTGCCCAATTACCTCTACCACAGCAGTGCCGAGGCACGCCCAAGCATGACCTTCGATGTGTTCGATGCGCTGACCATTGACGCCATCCACCCTGCCATCATTGACGACGGCGTGTTGGTCCATGTGTCGGCATCATCCCCCTGGGGTCGCTCGGATGTTTCCTTTCCCAGTCCCCTCGCCGAAGCCACCGGCATTTCTATCGCTGGCCCCGGCCAGGCCAGCACCGTTGGTGCGTTTCAGGCGGTTCCGGCCCGCAATACGCATGACCACCCGGGCGAATCCTTGGCGGGCGCGTGGTTCTGGGCCTCGCAAGAGGATCAAGCCCCGGACGGACTCTACACCGTCTCAATTTTGGCAACAAACAGCCAAGGGAGCACCGAATCTACGGCCGTGGCTCAGTTCGAACTGGGCAGTGGCCGCGTCGTGGGATGCGTTCGCGGCGCAGATGGCACCCAGTGTACCGAAGAATTGGCCGTTGTAGCCGAAAGTCCTGGCATAGGCTTGGTGCTCGTCATCGCCCTGCTTGGATTGGGTGCCAATTTGCGTCGCCAATTCCGCTAAAAAGCACCAGAAATGTGCAATAGCATGGGTTAGCCATAGCTAGGGCCAAAACCACATTGACAATGGTTTGCCTTTGTGTCCATCGCTTCTATAAACTCTTGAGGACGCTTACCACACTATGCGAACCTGGGTCACCATTCTGCTGATTGTGTTCCTCATCCCCTCTTTGCTGCCCGCAACGGCTGCACAGGAGGAGGCGTTGGGCATCCAAAACCAAACGGAGGCCGCCGAGACCACCATGTACATCCACATGGGCGTCCCCCACGACTACCCCATCAATACCCAGCTCCCCGCTGACACCTACGGCGTCAGTGAAGCCAGGGGATTGGCCACCATGACAAACACCTGCGTTCCGGATCAAGTTCCCGGCCTGGTTCGCGCGGATCGTCACACATGGTACAGCTACAGCAGCCCCGGCTACGTTCACTACGACGTGGACCAAGGCGGCAAGCCCCGGGTCCACCCCGAGCGCGGCCTCAGCTACGACATCAACTTCGATACCGATGCTCCGATTCGATTTGTCTGGTACATGGAAAGCCAAGTGCTTAGCAACGACCTAGGCGTCAATGGTGCCCCGTCTGTGACCCCCAACGTGGTCGTCCAGGCAACCTTCCGCGAAGGAGACGACATCAGTGTCAACCATGAAGCGCTCAACACCGGCCGTATCATCGCCCAAGCGCGCACCGATGCAGCACTCCTTGCGGGCCCCGCAACCCCCGATCACCCTCAAGTGACCTACATGCCAATCACCCAAGACGGCGAAACCAAGCACGTCTACGAATTTGCCATGGAGGTTCCCTTCGAAGACCCAGCCCGCCGGCCCCAGATTCTCCACGACGAGTCCTACAACCTACGGGTGGACTTATTCATTGAGAATCCCGCTTGCTCGGACCCTGGTGACGAAGAGAAATTGATGCCCAACACGGTTCGTTTGCACAGCAGCGACAACCACCGACCCCGATTCACGTGGGACGTGGAAGAGGCGATCGTCATCGAATCCCTGCACCCCCAGTTCATCGGAGACGAATTGGTCATTCACACCTCTGCCAACAGCCCCTGGGGCAACTACGATGTACGCGGCGACCAACCCACCGAATTCGGCAGCTACTCTGTGGAAATCACTGGCCCCAGTACGCCAGTCAACCTCCAATTGGCAGCCATGAATGCGCAAACCTTCAACCACGACCACCACACCGAAGCCGTGAGCGCCGCCCATGTTTGGAGCTACAAGGAAGAGTTGGCCAGACCCGGCATCTACACCGTCACATTCCGAGTCTCCAATGACCAAGAAACCGCTTCGAGTGTAGCCACGGCTCAATTTGAAGTGGGTGAAGC
>JBFJXT010000130.1:0-6132 GCA_041623015.1 Thermoplasmatota archaeon
AGCGAACTTCAGGAGCCATTCGAAGTGAGCGGCGGTGTGGCGGTACTTGCCGCCTTGGATGGTGCCTTCGGTGGCGACGGCGTTGGGGTCGTCGGTGTCGGTGGCGCCGGGCGTCGTGAAGGAGACGCCGAGTTCGTTCATGAGAATCTCCTTGCCGCTGCGGTATTGCTCGAGGGTCTTGGCGCTGAAGCACTTCAAGAGTTGAGCTTGGATGAAGTAGTGGCTAAAGACACTGAATTGAATCGTCAGGTCGCGAACGTCGTCGTCGTTCATCTCGCCCATGGCGACCCACTTGGTGTATTCGTTGCTGGTGACGACGGGGTGGTTGAACACGATCCCATTCACCTTGGCCTCGAAATCCTGGAAGCTAGTCATTGCGCGGCCAGTCAGACGGGTGTATATCAGAGTGTTTGCAGGAGGTGAACCTGTCAAGTGGGTTGACGGCGCTAATTGTGTCAATTTGGCACCCACCTGGTGTTCAAAGCGGCCAATCTCGCCTTCGAGGCGAAAAGCAAAGGGAGGAAGGAAGGAGAAAGTGAGTAAAGGAGTGTGTACGCCGAGGGGCTTACGCCATGTTGTCAACAATGGCTTGGCCGAACTCGCTGCACTTGAGCAAGGTCGCGCCTTCCATCATGCGCTCGAAGTCGTAGGTGACCGTCTTGTTGAGGATGGTCTGGGCCAGGGACTTCTGGATCATGTCAGCGGCTTCGTTCCAGCCGAGGTGCTGGAGCATCATGACACCGCTCAGGATGACACTGCCAGGGTTGACCTTGTCGAGGTCAGCGTACTTGGGGGCAGTTCCGTGGGTGGCCTCGAAGATGGCGTGTCCACTGACGTAGTTGATGTTGGCTCCGGGGGCGATGCCGATGCCACCGACGCAAGCTGCGAGGGCGTCACTGAGGTAGTCGCCGTTGAGGTTCATGGTGGCCACGATGCCGTACTCGGCGGGCCGGGTGAGGATTTGCTGGAGCATGGCGTCAGCGATGACGTCCTTGACGGTGATGGTCTTGCCCGTGTTGGGGTTCTCGAAGGTGCACCATGGGCCGCCATCGAGTTCGACGGCGCCGAATTCGTCCTTGGCGAGTTGGTAGCCCCAGTCGCGGAAGCCGCCCTCGGTGAACTTCATGATGTTGCCCTTGTGCACGAGGGTGACGCTGTCGCGGTCGTTGTCAATGGCGTATTGGATGGCGGCGCGCACGAGGCGGTCGGTGCCTTCCTTGCTGATGGGCTTGACGCCGATGCCGCTGGTTTCGGGGAAGCGGATCTTGTTGACGCCCATTTCTTCTTGCAGGAAGGTCATGAGCTTCTTGTTGTCGGCGCTGCCGGCTTCGAATTCAACGCCAGCGTAGATGTCTTCGCTGTTTTCGCGGAAGATGACCCAGTCGTGGCGCTCGGGGCCGTGGACCGGGGAGGGAACGCCTGCGTAGTACTTCACGGGGCGAAGGCAGACGTAGAGGTCGAGGATTTGGCGCAGGGCCACGTTGAGGCTGCGGATGCCGCCGCCGACGGGGGTGGTGAGGGGGCCCTTGATGGCGACCTTGTATTGGCGGATGCCTTCTAGGGTTGCTTCGGGGAGCCATTCGCCGGTTTCGTTGAATGCCTTCTCGCCTGCGAGCACTTCCATCCAAGCGATGCTGCGCTTGCCGCCGTAGGCCTTCTCCACTGCCGCGTCGAGGACGAGCTTGCTGGCATGCCAGATGTCCGGGCCGGTGCCGTCGCCTTCAATGAAGGGGATGACGGGGTGGTCGGGCACAGTGAGCGTGCCGTCGTCCTGCACGGTGATCTGCTCTCCGTTCTCGGGGGCGGTGAAGTTCCAGGCCATGGGCCGCCCGACCCGAGGGCATAGATAAGCATTGGCGCGGCTTGCTGGTGGAGTGAAATTCGATCGGCCGGCGTTTCGGGGATGAATGGAAAGGGTTCGCAAGGCTCATGTCGTGCGGCCCGGATGCGATTCTATGCGCCATCGTTCTGTTGCTGCGTTTGCAATGTTATCCATCGTTTCTCTGGCCGGCCTTCTCTCTGCAGACTCTGCTCAGGCGGCTGATACCTGCGTGTTGGACCGCGTCGAGATTCCATCTTGGTACTGTGTGGAAACAGGCCCGTGCGGCTTTGGCTGTCAGGAAGTGTGCGTGGTTCGCTACGACAACTACGGTCGCGATCGTGAAGCGATTTGCCAGGACACCACGTTCCCCCTCCTCTCATAGGTTAGGGTTGAACAATCCGGAGGGGGCTTTTTCGCTCCTTGTTTTTCTTCCATTTTCCCTTTGACTTTCATCTGCACGGAGCCCGTAAGATGTGGTGCATGTGCAATAAAACAAACATTCAACCTTCTTGTTAAGTAATGATTTTTGCAAAAATCCCCAATTCATCCTGTATTTGCAGCTGATAATTGTCTAGAAGTGTGTAATATTACACGACTGGGTAAGTTAATCATTTCAAAGGCAAGTTGTTTGGTCTAATTATGCGTGTGTCAACTCGCTTCTTAGCCATGCCCCTCGCGCTGCTCCTCGTAGCCGTGTCCCTTTCGCCCACTACAATGGCCAATATGCACCCCGAGCCAGAGTATGACCCAACTCTGCCGGGAACTGTATCCTATACTCCCGGCCAATCTCCCGGCATAAGCCCCCCTGGAGTTCCAGGGTCGCCACCATCCCCCGTAGCTCCAGGCACCCCATCGCCACCAACATACACACCTAGCTCACCTGGCATCATCCCCATCCCCGCATACAATCCCACGTTGGTGCCTCCAACCCCCCAATACAACCCCTTCGCCTGCCCCGTTCTCCCGCTCTACGATGCGGCCATCTGCCAAACCGGCGCCATCATCGCAAGCACCGGGCCCTACGTCGGATTTGCCACGGCAAACGTGGCCGAAGCCCAAGCATTCGCCACTGCATTAGCAGCCGAACTTGAGCCCTACCTCATGCCCGTAGTGAATGAAGCCTCGGATTACAGCGGCGACGCCAGCCAATACGCCCAGACTTGGGCCGGAGCCGCCATTGATGACCAAGGCCTCTTCGCAGCAAACGTACAATCCTACGCCACCGGAGAAGCCACTAGCGCAGTAGGCTATGGATCCGCCCAAGCCGGCGCATGGACCGGATACGCCACCTCCGAGGCCACAGCAATTGCCGCTCTTGGAGGCGCTTACGCAAGCTACCTTATTGCTTATGCAACGAGCGAGGGCGGCACTGCCGCCGCCGCCATCCAAGCGTTCGTCCCGGTGTTCATCGCGTGGGTACAATGCCAAATCATCGGAGGCCCCGCCTGTGGCCCCCTCCCGCCGCTACCCCCCGTGCCCCCGGTTCCCCCCACCCCGCCAGTCGGACCTACCGTTCGTGACATCATCGACACAATTCTTGACGGCGAGCTTGTCGAGCGCGTGATGGAAATTCTTGACCGTTACTTTGATCTCGAACATATCCGACAAATTGACGCAATGCTCTAGCCCATTTCACCAGGGCCCTCCTCCATTTTCCCCCACCCCATTTCCCCTAAATTCGGTCTTTATTCACCAAAAGGTGCAGCGCGTGATAGCCTCCACACCCCGCGTCCCGTGGCGTAAAAATTTGGCTTGAGCAGCACTTTGCCATATCCTAGCCGTTCGTACCAGGCCACCAACCAAGGTCGATCTGCATCCGCCTCCAACACGATTCGCCTTGCCCCCATGCGTCTTGCTTCACGGACGGCATGCTTCATGAGCCGCTCACCAAGACCCCCTCCTCGATGCGCCGCGTCAATGGCCAAGCCGTAGATGCGTGTGGTTCTTGGATGATGCCAGAGAATCATGCTGCCTGCAATGGCTTCGCCTTGTGCCAACACCCATACCACTTGCCGAGGGCTTGTCAAACTCCGGCGAAGACTCTGGCAGCTGGCTCGGCGCTCAGGCTCAAAGCAGGCCGTTTCAAGCGCAACCAAATTGACCAAGTCCGCAAGAGTTGCTTGGCGAAGAGCAAACTCAGGCACGAGGGCCTTCCGTTGCCACCAAGTCGATGATGTGGCCATAGATTGGGCTGTTTGCTGGCAATTCGCTACCCCAGTCCATGTTGGGGTTATCATTCACTTCGATGACCACCACACTCCCGTCAGCCAGTTCTTTGAGGTCAACGCCATAGAGACTGCGGCCAATGGTCGCCGCCGCCCGCGTCGCCGCGTCCATCACCCCCATAGGCACTTGGTCCAGCTCGACGCGCTCTACTTTCGCCCACTCCTTGCGCATTTGACCCTCTGGCCGGTCATGAATGCGCCAAGCACCCTTGGGGATGTGGTAGCGCGCTGCATACAGGGGCTTGCCACAGAGAATACCCACCCTCCAATCAAAGGTACTGGGCGTAAAGCGCTGCAGCAACACCACGTCACTGCGAGCCGCAAATCGCTTGACAGTAGCCCTGAGTCCCGCCGCGTCGTGCGCTTTTTCCACGGCGCTGCTGAATGCTCCCGAGGGCGCCTTGCAGACAATGGGCGTTCCGAGTTCTGCAAACATAGCCGCCGCGTCGAGGTGGTCATAGCCGGCGCGCGTCAGCAGAATGGTATCTGGAGTCGGCACGCCTGCATTTTCGAGGAGCCCCTGCACATGGGCTTTGTTCATGCAGGTGAGGATGCTGCGAGGGTCGTCTACCACTCGGAGGCCCAATTCCCAGGCATGCCGACTCGCAGCCCAGCTGAGGCCGAGGACGTTCGTGTCCAATCGCAACAGCACCCCGTCGAACTCTGGGATTCGGGAAAACTCGGCTACATCGATGATGCTGGCCGTGTTGCCGTGGCTTGGCGCTTGACCCACGTAAGCTTGCATCGCACGCAGTTCATGGGGCCGGGCTCGACTGGCCGCATCCGAGATTACTGCGACATTGGACGTGCGCTCACCCCCTCGTACATGCGTAGCTCCCGCTCAGTCAATTCGTGGAGCGGCAGTGGATCAAGGCTCACGAACAGGGGACCTTCTGGAGCGTCCAGGTACCAAACCGTGCACAGAGGCAAGCCGAACACGGCCCAGATTCGCCAAGCCAAATCGTAGGCGTGATTGGTGGTGACGCCGGTGATGACTTTGAGGCACTTCAAGGGCCCTGATTTGTGAATGGCAAGGGCTGCCCGGGTGCCGTTTTGCGTAGCGCTTCGCCATTGACTAGCTGCCGCGCGAGGACTTTGCACGTGGTAGTAGGTGTCCGTGTGGCCCGCGTTGGGAACCAAGATGCACGGCGGCGCCACGTCTTCCGGGCGCTTGGCGACTTTCCACGTGGCACAAGGAATGCCGTGCTGCGCCGCCACCAGTAAACTCGCCGCGGCGTTTTGTCCCGTCACCGCCTGCATGGGAGAGGGGCGGCTCTCCACGCCATTCAACTCAGAATCCACAAGGGCCCAGTAGCCACCGCGAAGAAATCGATAGTCTCCGCAGAGGTTGACAAAAGCAGGCGCAAGCGGAGCGGCACCTCTTCGTGAGGGCAGGCGCATCAGTGGTGCAGTGGCGGTTTGGGAGGGGTCTGGCAATGAAGTCCCGTTGTGCGTCTTGCGGGGGGAGGGCTTGAGGATGTGCCCCATACTCAATTATTGGTAGTTGGGCCTGGGGAGTTACTGCCAACTGGGCCAAGTCCGCGCTAACTTCATCTACCCCTTCAACTGGAACACCCATACACGGCCCTGCCAGCCTGCGAGCCCGGCGGCCCACCTGGAGGTGAACCCTATGGAACCCCGCAACGACCCCGAATACAACTGGCAGAAGACCGACTTCTTCCAAACGCCAGTGCAACAAGTCCAGCCAACGCCCAGCGTCGTGGACCTCATTGACCAAATGCGCAACACCAGCGCCCAGGGCCGTCAACTTGGCCTCGTGTGCGACATCCTGCGCCGCGCCATGGAAGACCCAGACCGCCCCACCGTGATCCTTGCCACCGCAGGCACGCTCATCTCCACCGGCATGCGCGACTTGTTCGTGAAGCTCATGGAAGCTGGCTTCATCGACGCCTGGGTCAGCACCGGCGGCTGCATCGACGATGACCTGTACCTGTCCCTCGGCGGCCCCGTGGGCCAAGGACGCCCCTCCATCGACAACTTGCTCCTGCGGGAGCACATGATCGACCGCCTCTACGACTCCTACATCGACGAAGACTTCCTGCGTGCCTGCGACGGATACATCAG
>JBFJXT010000131.1:0-6128 GCA_041623015.1 Thermoplasmatota archaeon
GCCGTCGTCCGAGGCGTCCTTGGTGTCCGTAGATTGCGGCTCGGTGGATGTTTGCGATTCAGAATCCAACGCGGAGTGCGACTCCTCGGGCTCGGATGGGCTCGTGCACCCAGGGATGAGGAGTGCGGCCACCAGGGCAAAGGTCAGAACAATCGGTCGCATCAGTTGTACCCCGCTTGGATGTCTGCGGTGCTGGTATCAAGCGAAATGACTGTCTTGATGCTGCTGCTGTCGTAATTGGTGGTGCGCACGTGGCGGTGGTCGTCGTCCTGTTCGCCCACATCATTTGCGTCGCCGAAGGAGAACGTGATGTCGCCGGTGCTCGTGTCGGCCGTGGCATCATAGCCATAATTTGCGCCTTGTGGCACGCGAAGATCAATGTCGCCGGTGCTGGTATCAAATCGCCAGTTTCCAGAGGCAAGCGGCTCCAAGGTTGCATCAATGTCGCCGGTGCTGGTCTCCATGTCAAACCGGTTTCCTGCGCCGTTGGCTTGAATGTCGCCGGTGCTGGTGCTGATGGTGAGTGATTCAACCGAAAAATCGGGCAAGAAGATGTCGCCGGTGCTGGTGTCCAATTCCCAGTTATTTCCCGTGAATGCGCCCACGTTCTGGTCGCCGGTGCTGGTATCGAGGCTGAGCGCTACAAGTTCTGAAGGCTTCAAGGAAAGCGTCATGGCAGCCCATTGGTTGGTCCATGATTGGCGGCCGCTCGTCGCGGATGCATCCAGGTAGAACACGCCGCTGGAGGTCTCGGCGCTGTAGTGCACCTTCATGAGGCTGAGGTTGTGCCTTGCTTCCTCCTCCGTTTCGCCAGCAGCACCGAGCTTGACGGTGAGGAGGCTACCCGATCCACCGGGTCGGACTTCCATGTCGCCCACGGGGGCGGCGAGGCTCACATCGGCCTTGCTTACCGACACCACTTCCTCATAAGTGACGGTTCGGCGGGCCACCCAGCGGCCGTTCTCCTCAGCCACCGTGACGCCACTTTCTTGCTTGTCCGTTGAATCGCCCGATGGGCTATCGGAAGAGTCTGCATCCACGTCGGCGTCAACCTCGGGGAATGCCAGTTCTACGAAGCTGCTGCCATCCGTCATCAAGCGGTAACTGTACGCAACCGTGGTGGCCACCGGGCACACGCACACTTCGAGGGCGATGTCGCTGCCGGCGGGCCAGTCTGGAGAATCCAGTTCAAACCGGGCGTTGTTGTTGCTCGCAGAGGCCGTTGGGATGCCGTCCACAAACAAGGTTGCTTGGTAATTAGGAGCCTCTCCCACGAGAGGATCCACGTTCACGTTGAGTTCAATCGACAAGGGGCCGTCGAAGGTCACGTCCCGTTCTGGATTGGGTGTCAAGGCAAAGCGCGCCCGGGGTGCCGGATTGGCGGCGGTGCCACTGCCAGTGAGTGCCGTATCTGTGGCATCTTCAACGGTGTCCATCCAGTGCTCAACACCATTAGAGTGCAGGTACAAGGTGGCATTGCCGGCGTGCAGTCCCGTCATCACTTCGGGTTCAGAATCGAGCTCTTCCGGCGTTTCGACGTCAGGCACATCGTCAAAGCATCCGGCCAAAGTGGTGGCCATGAGAAGGGCGGTTAGCATCCAGGGGCGCATAGTCTGAGCCATGCTCTTTGCATAAAAAGGAGTCTGGGCGGACGTTCGAATTGAAAGCTCTGGAACCCATAAAATGGCCGTCGTCGCGTCATCGCCCGGGACGGCCTTTATTCTACAATTCAACGCAAAGCGTCATCAAGGGCCACCCGAGTGTATCTTCGATGCGTGCGATCTTGATCGTCTCAGTGCTCTTGCTGGTATCCTTTGCAGGATGTGCCGAATCGGCTCCAGGCGAGGGTAAATCCAATAACGAATTCAAGGACGTAGATGTGGATGTGGATGACGAACACGGCGTCATTTTTGGCGTCGTTGTTGATACCGCCATCGTTCCTTTGGACGGCGTGAAAATTTCCACCACGATTGATGGCCAAAACGTGGACCAGATTTCCGATTCGGAAGGTCGCTTCGTGTTCGATCGTGTCCCCGCCGGAACCTACTTCCTGGCCTCGTCCAAGCTCGGCTACGAGAGCGCACAAGTGAGCGTCTCGGTGGAGGCCGGCGTGGAAGATCCTAACGTTGTGAAGGTCCAAATGGCGCCTACCTTTTCTGGCACCCCCTACATGACGCCTTTCCAATTCTCGGGTCGCATCACGTGCAGTTACTCGTTCACGACGCCAGTGGGCGGTGGCGTGACGGCGCCGTGCATTACCGATTACACCTCCATCGCAGTGGGTGGCGGTGCCGCGCCCCAACTTCGTGAAGTCCAGGGCGACGTGCGCGACTGGGTTACCGAAATTAACCCTGGATGGAAGAGCCACATCACCGAGATGATGTGGGAATCCAGTGCCCAAGGAACCTCTGATGCACTGGGCGTGACCATCAGCTTCGAGGGTCGATTGGCTAGCCACTGGTACAGTTCTACGGGCGGCGTTTCCCCAATGTTGTCTCGTTTGGATCAAGGCGTGACCCACCCCACGAACCAGGGCGACCCGGCTCAAATTCCCGAGGAAGGCCTCCCGAATTTGCTTTCATTTGTGGCCGTGCGCCTCCCGGAGGGTGAATATACCGCAGTCTCTGTTGAGCAGGACTTTGAGGCGTTCACCCACACATTCTACAACGTGCCTGCTCCGGAAGGCTGGTCGTTCCTCGCGGGCGATGCCTCTCCGTTCTAGCATCGCAGCTTAGCGAATCTTTTTCCTATTTTCCTCAATTTGTAAAGGAGTCTGGCGAGCCAGTCCTAGCTCCGAGCTGCTCAGGAGAGGTCGGGCAAGCGGAAATCGGCCTTGCCGGGATCCGTCACGCGGCCAGCCCACCCGGTTGGCAGGGGCTCGTCGCAAGGGCTCATGAGAAGGCCAGAGCGGAGCTTGGGCACGAAGTACGTGGCTTTCTGGGGCATCAGGTGCCCTTCGCTGGCAACATCAAGCACTGCCGATACTGGTTCTCCGGCAAGCAAGACCACGGCGGGGAATTCGCCGCTGCGCACGCGCTGGACCGCTTCTACGTCGCTGCGGGTGTACTTGATGTGATCTTCCACGTTTTCCGGTACAAAGCCCCAGGAGGCTTGCAGGAGGTGGTCGTGGAGGATGGTCACGGCGAGGCGATCGAGGGTGCCTCGACCTTGATCAATGGCCACGTCGTCGCGCAGTCGCAGGGTCCAGGCGAGGAGCTTTCCGTCTTCGAGTCCGGCCACGGTGATGGTCTTGGGGTCGTTGTCGATGGCGCCGCGGAGCATGGCGGCGGCCTCGGTGTCATCCTCTGGCAAGGTCATTGCTTCGGCGCTCCAACGCTGGGCACCTGCGATGCCTTCGCTAAGAGACGGGAACGGAACGTCAATCACGAGGCGGTCCGTGGGTCGAATGCTGAGGCCGGGGTCCGAGTCGCGAACCAGGCACACCATGAGGCTGCCGTCCGTGTCTTTGCCTGTCTCTTGCCAGCGTTTGAGTTGAGTGGCGTATCGGTGGTGGCCGTCTGCGATGACCACGGTGCGGTCGTCAAATTGCGCAGTCACTTCCTCAACGGCTTCGGGGCGATCCACGCGCCAGAGCACGTGCTCCATGCCTTCTTCGTCTTGGAACCTGGCCAACTCGTCGAAGGCGCTGCCGCGAAGCACTTCCTCCACCCATCCGCGCTCGTCTCGGTACAACATCCAAATGGATTCGAGATTCGTATCGGTGGTGCGCAGAATTTCCAGGCGGTCGCTGCGCTTCTTTGGCAGGGTGTGCTCGTGACGGCGAATGGTTTCGTAGTCAGGATCCACGGCGATGCGACAGAAGAATCCGGTCATGGTGCCGCCGTCGTGGCGCACTTCGTACAGGTAGTACGCGGGCTTGTCGTCGCGGGCGATGGTGCCGTCGGTCTGCCACTTTTTGAGGGTGGCCGCGCAGGCTTGGTAGCGCGAGTCGTCGCCGCGAGGCAGGGTCAATTCGCAGATATTGTGGGTATCGGCAGCGATGAAGGCGTCCCGCTCCGCGTCCGTGAGTACGTCATGGGGCGGGCTGGTGAGGGAGGCGATGTCGGCCCGCGTGTAACGGAGGGCGCGAAACGGTGCGATCTTGACCACAAAGGGGGCACTGGCTGCTTACAAAAGAAGCAATTGGCCGGTGCCGGGCCACGGACGCGGTTGGGCGGGGCGTTCAGGCCTGGTTTCGCTGCTGAATCTGAGCCAGCCGCTCACAAACGGGATCGGCATCCGGGGCCGCAAACAACACCACGGCGCGGGCGTCCTGTTCGGCCATGTTATGCCAGAGGCGCCTGGCAGTGTCGTCCCGCCGCTCCATGAGCCACGTGCGCAGCTCGGGGACGCGCAAAACGTAGTGGTCCACGAGGCGTTCCATGGCTGCTTGGCCATTTCGAGCCTCGAACCCTTCCTTTTTCACCAATTTATCCAATCGCTTGAGGCCCTTGGCGGGCGGTTCGCTGCCGGTGGCGTGGATGACACCAACCCGGGTCCCGGTGCGGGTGGCCCAGGCCTTTGCTTCTCGCCACAACACATCCGGCCGTGTGCTGGTTCCGGTGGCTTGGACGGCTTTCAGAAGGCGTTCGTTGTAGGGGTCGAGCTTGCCGGCGCGCACGCTGTCCCAGTCGGCGCGGCTGCGGTCCAGCAACAGCAGCGGCGGGCGCAAGGCGTCCAAGGTGGCGATGGCAGCGGCGGCCTCTTGTGGGTCGTGAGGGACGGCTTCGAGGACCTGAAGGGTCGCCCGTCCCAATTGCACGAATCGAGGTGCCTTCACGCGTCCCCGTAGTGGGGTCCCTTCAGGGTGGCCCACTTGCCTGCGATGTGCTCGCGGCGGTATTCGAGGTATCGTTGGCCATTTTGGAATGCCATGTTTGCGATGCCATCGTCGTCTTCCTTGATGACTTTGCAGGGCACGCCCACGGCGAGGCTTCGGGGTGGCACTTGGAACCCGTTGGGCACTACCGCGCCGGCGCCGATGACACTGTGATTACCAACCACGGCCTTGTCGAGGACGGTGGCGTTCATGCCAATGATGGAGTGGGCGCCAATGGTGGCTCCATGGATGACGGCGCCGTGGCCAACACTTGCTTCCTCCTCAATCACAACTGGGTTGCCGGCATGGGTGTGGAGCACCACGCAGTCCTGCACGTTGCTGCCTCGCTTCATGGTCAAGGGCTCGATGTCGCCACGCAGAACTGCGTTGGGTCCGATGAAGCAATTCTCCTCCACGACCACTTGGCCGATGAGCACCGCGCCCTCGCAGATGTAGGCACTTGGGTGGACCTGGGGGGAAACCGGGTTCGGGTCCATGTTCACAATGACTAAGCTCTGATGCCGTGGATAGCGGTTTCGTGCGGGCTGTGGCACTGTGTGTTCTGTTGTTGAACGTGACTCTGGCGGGTTGCTTTGGCGGCAACGGCGACAATCAGGAAGTGGATGTGTGCGAAGATGAGCAAGTGCTCTGCAATCCCGAGGAATACTTTGGAGACCACTTCTGCGAGAAAAACAACGTTCGCCCCCGCGTCTACGCGCCCGACACCCAGGGCCCTGACAACGACGCAAGCCCCTGGAACCTAGGCGATTCCTGGGAATACAGCCTCAACGTGGACGGTGAAGATCTGGGTCGAACCGAACTCATCTACTACGACATCCAGGACGGCGGCGCCCACTACATGGCGGGCACGCCCACCCGAGAAGAGGCACTGCAACATGCGTTGTTTAGCACCAACCCCGTCATTGGCCGCATCCACCGGACGCTTTACTCGCCCCACGAATCAGGCAGCCACGCCGACATGTTCCTGTTCCCCTTGTGCCAAGGCAGCACATGGCAGGACACGTTCTTTGGCACCGAATTCACCTTCACGGCGCGCCAGCAAAGCATCACGCTCCCAGATGGACACGTGGATCCTCTGGGCTTCCGCATTGACGGCACCGCCGCTGATGGGAGCAAAGTGATGCACACCTACAGTCCCGTGGCCAAGTGGTTCACTGCCATTCACCTCGACCGCGCTGATGGAGCCACCGTCGACATGGAACTCACGGACATGGATGCTGGCTACAAGGGGAGTGCCTACTTCCTGCGGGGACAAAAGGACGAAATCATCGACCTAGCCTCCATTGCC
>JBFJXT010000132.1:0-6103 GCA_041623015.1 Thermoplasmatota archaeon
GAAACTCAGGCGTCATTCACGCAGGGTACAATTTGGAGCCCGGCAGCACCAAGGCAAGGTTCTGCATAGAAGGCAGCCGACAAATGCGTGCCTATTGCTTGGAAAAAGGAGTCGCCATGGAGCAGGGCGGCATCCTCGTGGTGGCGCAAAACGAAGCAGAAACCCAACGACTTGAGGCGTTGCACTGGCGAGGAAAAACCAACGGCGTCCAAGTCACCATGCTCGATGTTGACGGCATCAAGGCGATCGAGCCCCACGCCCAAGGCATTGCCGGCCTCCATGCGCCAGAGGGAGCCAGCGTCGATTCGGTGGGCTATGTTCAGGCCCTCGTGGCAGATGCAGAAGCCGCCGGGGCCACCTTCCGATTCAATGCCTCGGCGGTCTCCATCAAGGAAAACGGCGTCGACACCAGGGATGGCTTCGTGCCTGCTCGGGTCGTGGTCAATGCGGCGGGGCTCCACGCTGATCAATTGGCCCAAGAACTTGCTGGCGATGTGCGCGTGATTCCCTTCCGTGGATACTACGCCCGGCTCCCTTCTGCAGCCGCGCACTTGGTGCGTAGCCACATTTACGCCGCACCCGACCCGGCGTTTCCCTTCCTTGGAGTTCACTTGAGTCGCCGGGTGGACGGAACCGTGGCCGTAGGTCCAGGTGCCATGCTGGCCATGGGGCGAGAGGCCTATGGATTTTGGAACATCCAACCCAAGGACTTGGCAGGAACCCTCCTTTGGCCCGGGTTCTGGAAACTGTTTGGCAACCCTGGCTTCCGGAGGCTCCTTCCGCAAGAAGTGCACAAATCCCTGTCCTTGGGGGCCATCGAAAAAGAAGCCCGCCGGCTGGTTCCAGACCTGCCTCGTGGCTTGCGTCCATTCACGGCGGGAAATCGAGCCCAAATGATTGACCGACACGGCGCCTTGGTGGACGACATCGTGGTGCGCGAAACGGACACCGCCATCCATGTCCTGAACGCCGTGTCGCCGGGGCTCACGTGCAGCTTACCCTTCGGTCAAGACTTGGCCAAACGGGCAGAGGCGTTGCTTTGAGGGCTTATTAGCAGACATTTCCGAAAACGTGCGCGTCGCTAGGGGGTTCGCCGATGTTAAGCAAACGGAATGCGGATGCAAATTCCACCAACGCTCGCTCCCGCGGGGTGTCATCGGTCCAAAGGGAGTTTCGAAATTCATTGACGCCTCCGTGGCTGGTTGAAAACGAGTAGGGTCCCTGGTGTGCTGTGGTTGCTGCGAACTCTAGGTTTAATGACCAAGAATTTGACTCCAATCGGGCTGAGGGCTCCTCTGGAAACTTGGCGGTTTCTAGGACAGAATCCAATCGAATCTGTCGCTTGTCAAGTTGAGACGAATATTCGCCCCAAGTCATGATGGCGTTTGGGCTCTCGGGGTCTGGGCGAATCCTGCTTGGGTAGTACCCGTCATGCAGATAATCGGGGGCTTCCAGAAAATCAACCAGCCATCGGTCTAGCTCCTCATCTGGAATCGTTGTGATTTCACGAATCAGGGCCCGAACTGCTTGGCGGTCCTCGTCGGAAATTGGCACTGGTGCAGGGCTAAGGGTCGTGACGCCGCTTGGAGAGATGTGAATCGGCGTGTTGTTTGCCAAGGCAGCATTCACGTAGGACACTGCGGCGTTCCAATCGGACAATCGCGCATCGGAATGGTTGAAGCCATTATACGGTGGCTGCACCGACACATTCCAACCGGGCGCCGTGGAAAGTGCATGGCTAAATTCGTAGTCCTTCCACTCGACGCCTTCCAATTGAAATCCGCAATGACCAAAATCAATGAGGCAGCCGGATAAGGCAAGGGAAAGGGCTGCCAATGCCACCAATCGCATACGTTCGCATTGACTCGGGCATGGAATGTTTTCTGGTGGCATCCTCGAACAATGTTCAAGTGGCGCCCCGCCTCGGCGCGTTCGTGGCGATGCTGCGACCTTGCACCACGTCCGCCGGTTTCATGGCGGTGCCTGAGCAGAGCCGCAAGCTCGACATGCCGGGTCTCAAGGAGGCGCTCGCCGATGCGGGCTTTGAAATCCTGCGCGATGCCCGAGTTCTTTTGTTGATTCGAAAGGGCGTCGAGTCCACCATTTACCACACGGGCAAGGTGCTGTTGAAGACCACTGACGGCGCTGCGGCTGAAGCGTCTTATCAGGAGATGCGACCACTTTTGGAAGCACACTGGGCCTAGTCGTTGGGCGAATCAGATTCGGCGTCGAACCATCGCGAGGGCAGCAGCGCTGATCACGCCAATGAGGCTCAAGGTGGCGCCGGGGCCAGGGATAGAGCAGCCGGGGCTCGTTTGCGAGTCGGCCCAGTTGTCCCAGATGAGAACGGTGGCGTCGAAGGGGCTGCTGCCTCGGCCTGGGTGCTGGATGAATGCCCAGTCGCCCTCGCCAAGGGTTCCGTCTCCGTCGTCTTGGAATGTGAACCTCCAGTCGCCGTCCGACTGCACGTCGCCGTTGGCTAAGTCAAATGTCACTGTGGGCGTGGGGCCGCCGGAGCAGGGCATATTGCCACCGTCTGCATAGACACGGAATGCGTAGGTGTCCAGAGCGCCGCCGGCTCCTTGTGTCCCTGTCCATTGGTATCCGGACGCGGATTCCTCTGTGGTGCCACGCACGGTTCCTGCAAAGGTGTCTGATGCTATGGGAGCCGCCTGGGGAATTCGGTCGCCGCGCTCAGGCGTCAGCGTCAGTCGGCTCTCGGGGTTCTCCACGGTGAAACTCTGAATGGATTTGCCCTTGAGGTGAATCGTAATGTCCGTGGCGCCCGCGGTGCCGAGGCTGCGGTAGGTGGCGTCGAAGGTTTTCTTGCCGGTTTTTTCCACGCTCACCAATTCGAGGGCATCAGGGTCGAAGCGGCCAGTCAGCAAAGCAGGGTCTGCAAAGTCTAGGTCGCCTAGACCTGTAAGGAGGGGCTCGGCGTGGCGGCCCGTGCAAACACCGGCTGGGTTGCGGGACTCAAAGTCCTCGTCATTTTCCCCGTAGTCCTCGAATCCGTCCGTAACCACAACGATCCGTTCTGGATCACAGTAGACGCTGTATTGAATGCGGGCTACCTTGCCATCCACTCGGACTTCTCCATCGGGACCAAAGGCGAGGGTGGCGCTGGCTTGGACACTGACTGGGAACATACCGGCAGGGGTGGGGGCCTCAACGGTGATGCTTCCGGTCATCTCGATGAGATGAATGTCCCCGTCAGGTCCGATGTCGGTTTCCAGGGCAATGAGGGCGTCCCGGGCGCGCTGCTCCATCTCGGCGTCTGAAAGATTGTCCTTGCCAAAGCACCCCGATAGGCTCAGAACTAGGAGCCAAAGCAGGACTACGCGCGTGCCTCGCATCGACGGTCATGCTTTCGGCCGACGGTTAAGGATTCTCGTCGAGTCGCTTCACTATCGGTCTTGTTTCAGAATCGGCGGCGAATCACCAATGCAGCGCCCAAGGCCGCAATCAGCGCCAGGGGTCCGACACCGGGGAGTTGGGGATTGTCCTCGATGTCGCGGTCAGCCCAGAGATCCCAGACGACAATCTCCACGTTGTCACCGGAGCCAAACACTTGGAATGAATCTCCCTCGCCAAAGGTGCCATCGCCGTCATCCGTGAAGGTGAAGCTGTAGCCACCATTGGCTTGGCTGCCGCCGTCCAATCGGAACGTGGCAAGGGGAGTCGCCCCTTCGTCGGCTCCGTCTTCCATGACGCGGATTTCAAAGTCGGACAGAGGCGCGTCGTCGCCACCCATCGCGGTCCATTCGCATTCATCGCTGAAGAACCAGCAGAATCCACTGACGCTGCTCGGGGCTCGTTCGGTGGTGGAGGGACGAGGAATCGACTTGGGGCTGCCGTAGTCGAACTTCATGGTGCCCTCGCCTTGCGGAGAATCGATGCTCATGGAGCGCACGCGGCCCTTTGCATCGATGAATGCAGTATAATTGCCGTCCTCGTCAAAGAAGGTGGCCGTCACGGTGCCATCCGGGTTGGGCGTCACGGTGAGGTTGTCGTTGCCGGCAAGAAAATCCATGTCCATGAAGGAGTCTTCATCAGATTCCATGCCAAACATTCCCCCCATGCAGGTGGAGCCATCGGGTTGGGGTCGCACTTCATACGCCACATCCCCGAGGACGAAGATTTCAATGTCACCACCGCAGAACATCTCCGTGTCAATCCCAATGGTGTAACCTTCTCCAGATTGCAAATTGAGAAGGAACCTGGCTGTGTCCCCGGTGCCCCATTCCATTTCCATGCGAAGGGTGCCGCTGCCGATGAAGTCTTGATCGGAGAATGAAAAATCAGCCGTTGCCAAGCGCAATTTGCCGCCATCTTCAGCCGTAAAGTCGGCAGCCAGAGAGGAAAGCGCCTGGGTGGCTGTCACTTCGGCTTGCTCTTGTGTGAGTGCCGAGGGGCTGCTGCCAGAATCCTTGAGCAAAACCACCAAGCCGACACCGGCAAGCGCGACGGCAATCCCGATGGCAATGGCCCCAACCATGAAGCCAGTTTTTTTGCTAGCACTTGAGGCCGAAGGCGGTGATCCGCCGCCGTTGAAACCGCAGGATTGGCATTTTGGCGTGGCACCGTCGGGAACTTCCACCGGGGCTGCGCACCTTGGGCACTTCAAGGTCTGCATGCCTCGCCATTATTTGCGCAATGCAAGACTGTGTCGGTGCAAAGTCCCGATTTATGGACTCGGCAACCGTGAACCGTATGCGTTTACGAGAGCGCTGTCCAAAATTGCCCCCTCTGCTTCCGCGTGAATGGCCAAAGATGCAACGCGGTCATCGGTGACTTTTGCAGTGATGCGCACGCTGCTTCCGCCCGCCTCAAATCCATACTGATTGACGCGAGAATCGCCCTTCTCGCTGCCGGTGATGAACGCCACATCGGGCACCACGGTCAGTGCCAGGATCGCTTCAATGCCATCCAATGGGAAATCGCGTCCAACCATTTGCTGGAATGCCGCCGCCACCGATGCGTGATCATCCGGCTCGAGGCAATCGGATTCGTGTGATGCTCGGGTGTCAATGTCATCCTCGCCAAACGCATCCATGCCAAAGGTGCTGAAGGCCACGGTTTCTGGCACACAGACAAATTGCAAGGACAAGCCCTCGTAGTCGTCGGTTTGATCTTCGCCGCCAAAGTGCGCTTCCTTTACGCTCAACTTGAGGCGCCAGCCGTCTTGGAACCACTCCATTTGCGTCGAGAGCGTCAACAGCAAATCAAAGTCGGGCACATGGAGCGTTGTGCGGCCTGCTTGGGACTTCAAGTCGCCACCGGCTGCGGCGTCCTCTTGGAAAGCCGCCCAATCCGCCATGCCTTGGGACTCCGACACCGACGAGGAACTGGTGCAGCCAGACAACAGGAGGGCCGCAACCAAAAGCAATGAAAGACGCATCAAGCACAAGCGTTCGTGCCGGTATTTGGCGCCTTTGGATGACTCGCTTGCACTGCTCGAATCGCAAGGGGCGTTTTATGATGGGCGACTGACTCGCGCGTTTTGTGGCCCGCCCCTTGTGGAGCGACGCCGGCACCGATCCCGAGGCCGTCGCCAACCATCTTGAACAGTCTGCAGAGACCGCGACCCGGTTTATCTTCGAGCCGAGGGCCTTGCCGGCCGGCGTCAGCAGGGCAGTCCTTCGCCGCGCCGCCGTGCTTCGCGCCGGCCGATTGGTTCACGCCAGTCACAGCGAAAAGGACCGCGTCCTGACCCAAGAAGTCCGTGCCATTGATGACTTGGTGCGCGCCAGCAACTTGATGGTGGAGCGCCTGCGCGAATGGTATGCCTTGCATGCCCCGGAGGCGACGCGCGCAGCCAGTAGCGCCAAGGAATTGGCCCGGCTCGTGGCTGAAACCGGCGACCGAGCCGCAGTCTCTGAGCTTCTTGGCCTCACCGCGGTGGGCCTCGGCACAGACTTGGATCCGGCGGACATGGCCGTGATGCAAGGATTCGCCGCGGCGCTTCAAGCGATGCACGAAAACTGGGGCGCGCTCGAGAAACGCATCGACTTACTGATGGAAGAAGTGGCACCCAACTTGTCCAGCGTCGTGGGCCCGGTTCTCGGAGCCAGACTCATTGCTCAGGCAGGCAGCCTTGAGC
>JBFJXT010000133.1:0-6067 GCA_041623015.1 Thermoplasmatota archaeon
AGCGTGGTCACCGTTTTCGCGGTCTCGAGGAACTCCTTCAAGGCTTCACTATAGGCCGAGGGGCGCGCGGCGTACATGTCGGTGTGCGCCAGCAGAGCCTCGGCGTTGATGATTGCCCCCCAAGCCTGAATTGCGTCCTCGGTGGCGGGCATGGTGACGGGAACGATCTCTGCGCCGCGCTCCTTCAAAATGTCTATCATGCGCTGCGTTGCGGCTTGCACCGACGGTTCCACCCCAGGCAACCAATGCCCCCAAGGGCGCACCGAGAACGTGCCCGGCCGCCACCATCACAACACTGGAGGGCACCGGCAACAGCGCGTCGGATACCAGAAGCAGAAACCCGAGCGCCACTGCCGGCGTTGGTGAGTCTCCCCACCAGGACTCGGATAGGTACGGCACTTCGAGTGCCTCCACAAGGGCAAAGGTGAGCAAAAAGAACAATGATAATCCAAGAAACGGCCAGAGCCATTGGGTTCGTGTTCGAATCAACATGCTAGCCTTGCCCCAAGGTTAGGTTCCGCTCCGAGTGCGACGATAGAGCAAGTCAAGATGTTCTGATGCAATAATTTGCTTAAAACTACTGCGCGATGGGCTCGATTTCAAGCAAAAGTTCCTCATGGCGCCCCCGAATCTGCATGTGATGGCGTGGCATGATCAGCCAAAATTGCGCAACCACCCAGATGTGCTTGCGTACATGGAAGACTTGACACCAGAACAACTTCGGTTGGTGAAGGAGATGCGTGACTTGGTTCAATCCATGGACCCAGAGGTGGTCGAGTGCCTTGCGTGGGGCGTTCCATTCTGGTTTCGCAAGGGGCCGCTGTGTTACGCAAGCGCCGCCAAGGCGCATGTCACCCTCGGGATTGCCCGGGGCATTGAGGTGGACGACCCCACTGGGCAACTGAAGGGCACCGGCAAGAGTCCCATATGCAAGGCTACGGTTCGTTTGACCAAGCCGTTTCCAGAAGGCGATGCGCGCAACTGGCTAGAACAGGCGATTCGTCTCGATGAATTAGGCGAGGACTAGTCCGATTCCATCGCTTTTCGACTTGCTGAGAGCAGGACGCGACGAGGCGCCAAGCCTACGAACCGTAGGGCTGCAAAGCGGCGCGGGACCACAACCACAGGCCGGCCTTTGAGCATCGCGTTGTAACCGGCTCTTGCGGTCTTTTCGGCGGTGATTGCCTGCTTGAATGCGGAGGACTCTTCGACGCTTGCTCGGGCGCCAAATTCCGTATCCACGGGACCCGGGCAGAGCACCGTGCAGCGCACGTCGGTATGGCGTAGTTCTTCGTTGAGGGCTTGGCTGAAGCTGTTGACGAATGCCTTGCTTGCGTAGTAGACCGCCATACCCGGACACGGCAAGAAGCCGGCGGTGCTGCCCACTTGCAAAATGCGGCCGCGACCCCGAGCGACCATGCCCGGCAAGTAGAGATGGGTGAGCGCCACGAGTGCTTCTACGTTGAGGCGGACCATGCCCAATTGGGTGTCGATGTCGCGGTCGATGAAGTCGCCGTGGTCCCCGTAGCCGGCGTTGTTTGCCAAGACCTCCACGTTGATGCCTTTCTCTGTGGTCCATGCGTGGAGTCGGCCCGGCGCGTCTGGTTGCGTGAGGTCTGTTGCGACCACGTGGGCAGTGATGTCGTGCTCGGTTTCCAATTCGCCCGCAAGCAATTCCAGTTCCCGGATGCGCCGTGCCACCAGGACCACGTCGCCCCCCCGCCGTGCATGCACGCGCGCCAATTCCCTGCCGATGCCGCTGCTAGCACCCGTGATGAGGGCAGTTCCAACCATGCGCGCCCACTTTCGCTTCTGCCTTTGGCCCTATCGCTCCGAACGATGGTACTTCCATTTACCTCCCTCCACGCCTTTGTTGAAATACCCCATGAACTTCCAAATCGCCATGCGCCGGACCCTCTTCGTTGCGTTCTTGCTGCTGTCCTTTTCGGGCTGTGCCGACCCGGAAGCGCAAGAGCCGACCCAGAGTCACCCCATCGTGACCGTTGGCGACCGGCCCGATGAGTCCTACGGCAACGTGGAAACTGGTCCCGCTGTCGGCCCGGACATGAATGCCACCACCCAAGCCCCACCACGACTCGTGCCGGGCGAATGGTGGCGCGTGCAATTCGATTCCTACCTGTCCACGGAGACGGTCGAAGTTGTCCGAGTGGTCGCCCACGCCGATGAGGATGGATACATTGTTGGCATGCCCCACGAAGGCTGGCTCAAGGAAGCCATCAGCTTCCACTCCCCGGCCTTTGGGGACGTCAATTTAGATCTCTCCTACAACACCCACAACGCCCGATTTGAACCGGTGCGTTTCCCGATGGCGACCGGAGACACATGGGAGACAAGCTTTGCAACCACGCCCATGCAAGCTGAAGTGATCGAGGCCACGGACGATATGGCAACGGTCCACTTCACCCCCATCTCTGAGGCGCAAGCCACGGACCCCTTGTTTGCCCTGCTTGGCTTTGCGGGTGGCGGCGAGATGGAATTGGTGTACGACGCCAAACAGCACGAAGTGGTCAGCATGACCAGCGACATCGGAACGTGGCGCGTGGTGGAGCACGGCTATGGCTACGAGGGCTGGGTCACGGTTCCTCGCGGCGAAGACACCGTCATCGACTACGGCACCTTTGGACCCGCCTCAGACGGGCACAGTCCGCTTCCTCAAACCATTGAGGTTGACGGCGGATTCAATCGACTCACCATGATGCACGTCGTCGGAAGCGCGGACAATGTTCCAGGCACGTTCCGAATCCGAGACATGGATCCAGAGGGCGCCGAATTTGTCACCGAAATGACCGGTACCGGCCTGTCTATCAAGTTCTTTGAGAGCAATTCTCCGGACGGCACCTGGACCGTTGAGGATCTCAACGGCGGTGTTGGCTTCACGTACAGCATGGGCATTGCCTACCATCAGTACGACATTGAGTTGCCATCGGGCAACCGCCGAACGGACCACAGCCACAGCGTCATCCGTTAAGCGGAGAGAGGAAAGGAATTAGGCTGCGATGGCGCCGCTGTCTTCGTCCAAGTACCAGTAGGTTTGGCGGGTGTCACGAAGGCTAATCTTGTGGCCAAGCAGGCCTTCGTCTTCCAAGCGGCGCAGGGCACTGTACAGGGTGCGGCGAGGCAATCCGGTTTCTTCCTGCAATTGCTTGTTGGTCATCGGTTCGTGGTGTTCAAGGGTGCACAGGACCTTGAGGACACTGTCAGGTGCGCCCGGAACCAGGCGGGCGGCGTCACAGGGAGTGGGGCCTTCCATAGTAAATGGTATACATCCTTAACCTATATTACTGCAATGCTTATACCAAAGGTGCCCCCATATGAGTCGTGTGAGCCCGGGATGTTGCCCTTTCGAGAATGCCTTCGACTTGCTGTCGAAGCGGCACGTCCTGTCCATCTTGTGGTTCCTTTCTGAAGAGAGCCCTCGGCGATTCACAACCTTCCGATTGCAGCTCTCCATCAACCCCGTCACCCTCACCCAGAGGCTTGGAGAACTGGAGCGCGCCGGCGTCGTTGCCCGCAGCGAATTCCGCGAAACCCCACCCCGCGTAGAGTACGCCCTCACAGAGAAAGGACACGATTTGCTGCCCCTGCTACAGCAAGCTTGCGCCTGGGCAAAGCGCTGGGACACCTCTGAGGTGGCCGTTGTGGCCCAAAAGGCCGTAGCAACACGCCCATAACCCGGTCGGCCCCTGCGCGCACCGTGGCCCGAATTCTGGTGGTTGGCGAACGCGCAGGCGTTGCCGGTCGCACGCTCCTTGAACGTCTCGTTCGACGTTTGCGCAGCCTTGGCCAGGATGCCGCTTTGTACGGCCAAACCGAAGAGGGTCCCTCTCGCTCCGTGTCCGAGTGCGACGGCGTGGTAGCCGTGCTCGATACCGCCGGAGCAGAGACGGCTGCGGTGGTTGCATACGCCCACGCAAAGGGCAAGCCGGTGCTCGGATTGGCACTGCCCGACGCCACCATCCCCGAATTCCTATCCGATGCCGCCACCCTCCACCGAGGCGCGGACGAAGAAACCTGGTCCGAAGCACTGCCCGGATTTTGCGACAAGGTGCGCCCCTTTGCAGGCCGCCTCGTTCGAGATCAAGTGCCTAAATTGGTCAAGGAAGCCGGCTTCGATTTGACCTTCCGTCGGCTGGAAGGCGAAGACAAGCCTCGGTTCTTGAAGCAGAAAATTGCCGCCGAAGCCGCCGAATTGGAGAAGGCAGATCTAGCTCGCGAGAAGGAAGAAGTGGCCGACGTCCTTGAGGCCCTAGAGGCGTTCCTCGTCTCGCGCGGATTTGACCGAGAGGACTTGCGCCGCGTCAAGGATGCCAAGCGCAAACGCCGAGGCGCCTTCGAGCAGTGCTGGGTCGTGGAAGCAACAGCTCCGGCCGAAGCCAAAGTGGACGACGCGCCGTCGGCAAACGCCCAGGACTCCGGCGACGGCGCACCCCCTACGGCGCCAGCTGATGCACCGGAATCCCCCGCCGCGAAGGCCACGGCTGAGCCAACCGGCATTGACTTTGAATTTCCCGAGGACGACGACGTCCCCGATGAGGCGGTAGATTCCCTAGGCCCGAACAAGACCGTGCAATCCAACTTCTTCGAAATATGACGCCGCCGCCCGGGCCCCTTGGCCTGTCGCTGCCCCTGGTGCTCTCGCCCATGGTCGACGTGACTGACGCCGCGTTTCGAAGTGTCGCAGCCGACTGGGGCGCCGACATCACGTGCAGCGAAATGGTCAGCGCGGCAGGTCTTGTGCACGGCAACGAAAAGTCCTGGAACCTCGTGCAACGCTGGCCGGGAGAATTCCCTTACGGCGTGCAAATCATGGGCGGCGACCCGGAGCAAATGGCACAAGCGGTCCGCCTTGTCAGTGAGCAAATTCGACCCGATTTTGTAGACTTGAATCTGGGTTGTCCGAGCCCCAATATTTTGCGCTCTTGTGCAGGCGGCTTCTTGCTTCGAGACCCCCCACGCGCCGCCAAAGTGATTCGCGCCGCCGTGGAAGCAGGCGCCGAATTCGACACGCCAGTAACCGTAAAGATGCGCGTCGGCCCAGACTGGGACCATCCCACCTACCTCGATGTGGCCGCCGAAGCAGAAGCCGCCGGGGTTGCTTGGTGTACCCTGCACGGGCGCACCGTCGACCAAGGATACAGCGGCAACGCCGACTGGAGCACAATCGCTCGGCTGGCCGACCATTTGTCCATCCCAGTCATTGGTAATGGAGATCTTCGAGAGCCCCAAGACGTGGTGCGCATGCGCGACGAAACCGGGTGCGCCGGGTTCTTCATCGCCCGCGCCGCCATGCACGACCCGACCGTGTTTGTGCGCATGCGTCAAGCCCTCGACGGCGGCGAGTTGTCTCCGGCGCCACCCCTCAAAGAACGCCTAGACGCCCTGCGAGTCTACCTCGCCCGCACCGCTGAAATGGGCATCAAGCACCCTTCCATTTTGAAGCGTCAAGTGACCCGTTTCTTGAGTGGAGCGCCCGGCGCCAAGAGGGCCCGCCAATCCTTGCATGAAGCAGGAACCGTGGACGACCTCTTGGCGCGCCTGGATGGGCTCTTACTCGAAATTGCGGCGCTTGACAACTAGGAACGCCAATCCAACCCAGACCACGATGTGGCCAAGGAGTGCAAGGGCGGCGTTTCCTGCATCCTTTGCGATCGAGGTGTTCAAGTTGGCTGCAAGCACGGTACCGCTTTCACGCATGGATGGCCCGGGGCTGAGGTACTGAGACCAGCCCATTCCCACATTGGCGCCCCCGGCAGCACCCTCGAAGCCAAAGCGTGCCAAGGCGATGAAGAAGTCCAATTGTGCAATGAGCGGGAAGATGATGACCCAGGCCACAATGGACAGGAGCGTGCTGGTGACCGCGCTTCGGGTGAGCGTGGAAAACAGCAGCGCAATGGCAGCATACGCCAACATGCCAAGCACCACGAGCCCAAGGCCGATGGCAAATCGCAGGAATCCTTCCGCGCCCGGCGCTCCATGAATCATCATCAAGAGCACGTAATCGAGGAGAATGGTGAGGACGGCGAAGCCGCCAATGCTGATGGAGACT
>JBFJXT010000134.1:0-6012 GCA_041623015.1 Thermoplasmatota archaeon
AGTGTGTGGCTGGCGGTGCTCCCTCCGCACCACATTGGTGGCGTTGCGCTCATGGATCGGTGCCTGCACGGCGGCGGCCAGTTGCGCACCTTGAATCGATTCTCCGTGCCCGAATTCAAGGCGGCGCTGCCGGGAGCAACCCACGTAAGCCTCGTGCCGACCATGCTGAAACGGCTCCTCGACGCAGACGTAGCCCCTCCCGATTCCATCCAGTGCGCTTTGGTCGGTGGTGATCGTATTGACGCTCAATTGACGAAGCGCGCTTTGGATGCGGGGTGGCCCATGTACGCCACCTACGGATTGACCGAAGCGTGCAGCCAGGTTTCGACCGCAACCCCAGAGGAGCGTGCCTTGGACCCTGCCACTGCGGGAAAACCACTGCGAGGCGTCACCGTGCAGATTCTTGACCCCGATGAAGACGGATGGGGCATCGTAGACGTGTCCGGCCCCACAGTTGCAGGAGGCCGACACACGACCTCAGACGTCGGACGCATGGTGGACGGTCGCTTGACCATTCGAGGCCGAGCCATGGAACGCATCGTCACCGGAGGAGAAACGGTGGACGCCCGCACCATCGAAGCCGCCATCGAAGCGCATCCCCAAGTGGACGCCGCTTGCGTGGTGGGGGTGCCTGATGCCCAATGGGGCCAACGCATTGAGCTCGCGTACGAAGGCAACGAATCCGCGGACACGCTCAAGGCGTGGTGCAAAGAGAACCTGCCCCCAGAGCACGTCCCGAAGGCATTCCATCACTGGCCCGAGTTGCCTCGAACCGAGTCAGGCAAGCTACGACGAGGCGAGGTGCTCAGACGGCTCCAAGCTCAGTCGACGACGCCCACGTAAAGCCAAGCTATGCCACCAGACAGTGGCCGCGCCCAGACTTCAGAAAAGCCCGCCTTGCGCATCAAATCCAAGAACGCATCACCAGCAGGGAACGCCGCCGCCGTGCGAGGAAGATACTCGTAGGCCTTGCGATCACCCGTAATCAAACCGCCAATCGGGGGCATAATGAATCGGCTGTAGGTGCGATACATGCCACCCCAGAGACCCTCAGGTTGTCCAAATTCAAGAACAACCACGCGGCCGCCAGAACGCACAACGCGGCGCATCTCCCGCAGACCCTGAACCGGATCGTCGACGTTGCGAATGCCAAATGAAATGGTCGCCGCGTCAAACGCATCGTCACCAAATCGAAGCTTCGTCACATCACCTTCTTCAAACTCCACAGCCCCGTGTTTGGCCACTTTGGCTTGTGCCAACTCGACCATTTGAGGCGTAAAATCGACGCCCGTGACCGAGCCTGCATCGCCAACGGCGCCCTTTAGTGCAAAGGACAAATCGCCCGTGCCGCACGCCGCATCCATAGCCGACTCTCCCAGCTCTAGGCCAGTTGCGCGAACAGCCTTCTTTCGCCATTGAATGTCAATGCCGAAGGAAAGAACACGATTTGCGCGATCGTAGCGCCGCGCGATGCGGCCGAACATGTCCTGGACTTCCTGGCTCATGTTTGGCTCCAAATGTGGTGATTGAGGGGTTTGGGAGAGGGATGGTGGAGGGGAGTTGGAGGGGGGAGAGGATTGGGAGCGTTGGCTAAACCCGTCGGGGTTTAGCCCTCCCCTTATTCGATTCCTGAGGGAATCGAACAAGGTCCGCTCGCGACTAAGTCGCTCGCTGAGATCGAGAAGTGCGTGCTCTGAGCTATGCTCAGATCACTTGCACTTCGTCGATCTCGTGGTGGCGCTTGGCGATGTGGCGAATCGAAGAGATGTTGCGGCCGCCCTTACCGATGGCCTTGCCCTTATCCTTGGCTTCGACCTCAACAATGGCGCGGATACGGAGCGTGGACGTACCACCCTCAGGGTCCTCCAGACTCTGCGTCTCCATCCGGATCGTCGCCACATCGAATGGCTTGAACAGATTTCGAACGAAAATCTGCTTGTCGTCATCCCATTCGACGAACTTGACATCCTTCTTCAAGAGCTGTCGCATCATCTCGAGATTCTTAGCTTCCTTACCGAGCGCTTGGCCAAGGTGGCCCTTCTCAGTAATGAAGACGATGCGATCGCCCTCGTCGATGGCATCCTTGATGCGGGCGCGGAGACGCTTCTCTGCCTCGTTGATGAGGCCGATTGTCTCCATAGAGAGGTCGAGGTCAGTCACAAGATCACTTCGCCAATTGCAGGATGTCAGATTCCCCTGCGTCGAGAACGGCGAGGGCAGAGATGGCGAAAGGCTTACCGCATGCGGGGCCGAGCTGTGTACCCATACCATTGAACTGGTAAACGGCCACGCGCTTGTCCTTAGCAGCGGTGCGAATGTCGTCGTCTTGCGGGCTGTTGTTACTGAGAATCACCAATTTGGCGTCTCCGTTGCGTACCGCTTTTTCGGTCTGGTCGGCGCCAATAAGCACCTTTCCCGTCGCGACCGCGGTTCTCAGGCTTCGTTGTATGTCCATTTCTAGGCCTCCTCGTTGTCAGGCGCTTCGGGCGCCGCCGTTTCGGAACTACCCACGGGCACTTCGGCCTCTAGGGGAGCATCCCCGGAGAAGAAGTCCTCTTCTTCCTCCGGTTCGGGGATTGTGTTTCTGGGCTCCGGCATTGTCTTGCGGAGCTCATTGAGTTTGCCCATGTCCACGGCCAAGCGCACAGCGCCGGTTCCGAGGTTCACGGGTTGTCCAACAATGATGTTTTCTGCCACACCATTCAGGGGGTCGACTTCGCCAATCATACCTGCTTGTAGCAAGTGATCCACGGTAATCTCGAAGGCAGCACGGGCCAGGATCGAACTCTTCTGTCCGGAAACACCCTGGCGACCAATCGCCTTCACTTCTCCATCACTGGTCATGACGTCAGCCACGAGCATCAAGTGGCGCTGGTCCACTTGAAGACCCTGACCGCGCATGGTGGCGTCGGCTTCGCGCATGATGGCCACACGGGCCGCTTCAATGCCGAGCACTTCTTGGATTTGCAAGATGTCGTTGGTGACCACACGGGGCTTGTCGACACCTTCTACTTCGAGGATCTCGCGTAGGTTGCTGCCCTCTGAATAGAGGATGTAGCCGCCTTCCTTCTCATCCTTACGGATAACCAGGCGCTTGATGCCGTCGATGCCCTTGACCTTGATCTTGCGCAAGTCTTCGACTGCCTTCTGGAGGTTCTTGTAGTTGGCCTCCGCGAGGGTCACAAGGATTTGTCCGTTTTCGGGCTCCTTGACTTGGATCTTGCGCACGCGGCGCACGGCATCGAAGATTTCGTCCTCGACGATTTCCTTCTCTTCCATGATGGTCTTGCGGGGAACCACGAGGATTTCCAGCTTGGCCAAGTCGGCATTGATGTCGGCCACGTCGCCAAGGGCGGTGGTCTCAATGCGGTTGGCGATGCCGGTAGCCTTCTTGCGGTCCGCCTTGACCTCATCTTGGAGGAAAATGGTCATGGTGGGCGTACTGGGCTGGCGGCGGGCGTCCACGATCTCAATGAGACGAGGAAGACCCAGGGTCACGTTAATTTCCGCGACACCAGCAAAGTGGAAGGTACGCATGGTCATCTGAGTACCAGGCTCACCAATGCTCTGGGCGCTCACGATGCCGGCGGCTTCGGTTGCATCCACACTGGTGCGCTTGTACTCGACCACGGCGAGTTCTGTGGCGGTCTTGAGTTGCGCAGCGGTGAAGCCGCGCTCTTCGGCGCCATCCACGAGGGTGCGAACCACGGCTTGGGGCAGCTTGATGCCGAGACCCAGTGCGTGTTCCAAGACGCCCTCGTCCTTCTTGAGAAGCTTGGCATCACGGTCGTCGATGCGGTTGATGAGCGGCTCGTATTCACGGTCGTCTTCAACGGCGCGGCGCGTGGTGCGGCGGGCGGCTGCTTCACGCTTGGCCTTGCCGAGCTTGTGAAGGATTTCCTCCACTTCGTTGCCCGTAAAGCCGGCGTCCATGAAGTCCTTCTTCGTGGCGGCCTTGGCCTTGGTGACCGTGAAGTGCTCCGCGAGGCGGGTGGCAGTTTCTAGGTCGAAGGCGTAGGTGTTGACGTAGGACTTGACAGTCTGTGGGCTGGCCATTTACTTGCCTCCCTTCTTTGCTGCAGCGCGTTCGATTTCGCCGAACACAAAGTCGTAGTCGATGGGGCTGCCACCGGCACTTCGCGTCGGGTCGATGCCATCTTCTCCGTACTGGAATTGGACGACGGTTCCGGCGGTGTTGCGCACGGTTCCATCCTGGGCGACCTTCAGGTCCTCCAGGGCGTTGATGAGACGGCGTTGCATGTAACCGGAGCGGCTGGTACGAACGGCCGTGTCCACGAGACCTTCACGTCCACCCATGGAGTGGAAGAAGTATTCCGTGGCAGTGAGGCCAGTCTTGTAGCTGCTGGCCACGAAGCCCTTCGCGTTGGCACCAAGGTCTCCCCACTTGAAGTGAGGCAGGGTGCGCAACTTGTAGCCACGCTTGATGCGTTCACCGCGAACAGCCTGTTGTCCAACCATACCTGCCATTTGAGACAAGTTCAGCATGGAACCACGGGCACCGCAGCGAGCCATCAAGACAGCCGAGTTGGTCATACCCACTTGGTGGGCAACCACTTCACCAGCGTTGTCACGGGCTTGACCCGTTTCGCGCATGATTTCCATTTCCAGGGTTTCTTCCAGCGTTCGGCCCGGGAGACTCTGGAGGGTCTTGTCAGCGTACGAAGCGACCAGTTCATCCACGCGGTCGCGGGTGCGCTGGGCGGCCGTGTCGATGTGGTCGCGAGCATCCTGAGGGATGTCTTCGTCATCGATACTGGTACTGAAGCCACGGAGGGTCAGGAAACCGTTGCCGATCTTGGTGACCTTGTCGAGGAACTTGCGTGCCTCGGCAGCGCCGTGCTTGCGGCTGATGGTGTCAAGAATGACACCCTTGAAGGAAGCAATCGATTTTTCGTCGATGCCACCGCTTACGAGTTGGCCGTTCTCGATGACGACCCAGTAGTCGTTCTCGGGCTTGCGGGCTTCTTCTTCGCTCATGCCGGGAGGGCAGGCGGCCGTGCGGTAGCTGAGGTTCAGGTCATCCGGCAACAAGGTGCTGAACAGGTCCTTACCCCAGACGTACTTGCGGATTTCTCCGCGGGAGTCAGTCTCCTCGAAGACCGGGGGAGATTGTCCCTTAAAGCCGACGCGGGCAAGCACCTGCGTTGCGTCTTCGAGAGCGAGCTTGGCACCGTGGTAGCCAGGTTCGAAGAAGTTCCACGTGAGCAAGAAGTTGCCACTGATGTGATCGTGGATGGCGCCGATGATCGGGCCACCAAAGCGCGGGGAACGGATGTTCTCCTGCACCTTCATCAGGATCTCGGCCTCGGCACGAGCCTCTTCTCCCTGAATAATGTGCATGTTCATTTCGTCGCCGTCAAAGTCGGCGTTGTACGGAGGACAGCACGGCAGGTTGAAGCGGAACGTCTTGCCGGGCATGACGCGCACGGTGTGGCACATCATGCTCATGCGGTGGAGCGTGGGCTGTCGGTTGAACAGAACCACGTCACCATCGTTGAGTTGGCGTTCAATGACGGAACCGACATCGAGGCGCTTGGAGACTTCTTCGCAATTCTTGTCAGTGACTTTGACACGGCGACCATCGGTACGGCGCACATAGTTGACGCCGGGGATGTACAGCTTACCCGGGGGCGGGCTGGGGTCGTTGCCGCGCAGGATCAATTCCTGGCAGTAGGCGAAGTTGGCCGCCGTGACGCGCACGGGGATGGTCAACTCTCGAGCACACTGGATGGGGCAACCCACTTCGTTGATGCTCAAGTTGGGGTCCGGCGAGATGACGGTACGGGCCGAGAAGTTGACACGCTTACCAGACAAGTTAGACCGGAATCGACCTTCCTTACCCTTCAGGCGCTGACTGATCGTCTTGAGGGGACGACCGGAGCGGTGACGGGCCGGAGGAATGCCGGCGGTTTGGTTGTCGAAGTACGTGGTGATGTGGTACTGTAGCAGTTCCCACAAGTCCTCAACGATGAGCTGAGGGGCACCGGCGTC
>JBFJXT010000135.1:0-5945 GCA_041623015.1 Thermoplasmatota archaeon
CAGCGGCCGGTGTGCAGTGCGACGTGTTCATGCCCTCCGACGCCACCCTTGCAAAAGTGGTGGCCACCCGGGGCTACGGCGCCACGGTACACTTGCGCGGTATGGATTACCAAGAGGCATTCGAGTACGCGCGGGCCTACCAGGAGGACCATGGCAAGGTGTTCGTGCACGCGTTTGACGATCCGTTCATCATGGCGGGCCAAGGCACCATCGGCCTGGAAATTATTGAAGAAATCCCAGACCTCGACGTATTGCTCGTTCCCATCGGCGGCGGCGGACTGATGGGAGGCGTTGCCACAGCCGTCAAAGCCCTGCGCCCCGAGTGCCGCATCATTGGCGTCCAAGCAGAAGGCGCCAGCACGGTGGCCATGAGCCTCATGAAAGGCGAAGTGATCCCGATTGACGAAGTCCACACCATGGCAGACGGCATCGCCTGCCGCAAATTGGGTGAATTGACCTTCGAAGCGATTCAATCCCACGTGGATGAAGTGGTGACCGTGAGCGAAGGCGAAATCGCCACCACGATCCTCCATCTTCTGGAGCGTACCAAGGTGGGCGTGGAAGGCGCCGGCGCGGTGGCTCTCGCAGCGGCCATGCACGGACACGTCAATATCTCTGGGCTCAAGGCGTGCGCCATCGTGAGCGGTGGCAACATCGACATGACCCTGATGGCCCGCATCATCAACCGTGGCTTGGTCACCGAAGGCCGCATCGCGGTCCTTAGCACCGAAGTCCCAGACCGACCAGGGGCCATTGCTCAACTCTTGACGCTGCTTGCCGAGCACAAGGCCAACGTGCTCGATGTACGACACGAACGCTTCCGAGCTAACGTTCCCTTGCACCGGACCCACGTGGAAGTGGAAGTGGAGACCCGGGGGCACGACCACATCGAAGAATTGACGCGCGTCCTCATGGAAGAGGGCTACATGGTCGCCATCGAAGGCCAAGCCATCCTTGGAAACTAATTGCGCAAGGCCGACAAGGCATCCCAAACAGGGCGGACCCGCCCATAGCGACCCCTAGCCGCCGAGTAGGCCCCATACAAGAGCCCAGCAATGCCCGCAAGCAAACCGAAGCCGGACAGAAGTCCCATGGTAGCAAGGAACGCCGCGGCGTCACTGATCCGGGCCAGCATTCCTACGAGAAATAGGAACAAATAGAGCGCCCCGACGAGCACCCCACCTTGCCAGGCATGATACCGCGTCAAGGGGTCGTCAGGGGCCAAGTACACAGCCACCGCTTGAAGCCCAGGAACTGGGATGTAACTGAGCCAAGGCAGTGCCGCCACAAGGAATCCATCGAAGCCCATAGAAAAGGCGTTCCGGCGCGAACGTCGAACTGAACCCGGCCCCGCCGCCGGGTGCGTGCCGTCACGCTTTCATGGCATCATCCATGCCCGCAACCATGGACACCGCACGACTCCGCGAGACCGCCCAGTACCTCGTCGCTGACGGCAAAGGAATCCTAGCTGCTGACGAAAGCAACGGAACCTGCACCAAGCGCTTCGACGCCCTCGGCATTGAGAGCACCCCAGACAGCCGACGCGACTACCGCGCCATGCTGTTCTCCACTCCAGGCCTCAGCGACAGCGTCGCCGGCGTGATCCTCTACGACGAAACCATTCGCCAGAGCACCACCGACGGCACCCCCTTGCCTGAATTGTTGTCCAAGAACGGCATTTTCCCCGGCATCAAGGTCGACACCGGCGCCATGGATCTTGCTGGCCACCCCGGCGAGAAAATCACCGAAGGCCTCGATGGCCTGCGCGACCGCCTCCAAGAATACGCCGAGATGGGTGCCCGGTTTGCCAAGTGGCGCGCCGTCATCACCATCGGCCCCGACATGCCAAGCACCGCTTGCCTCGTTGGCAACGCCCACGGCCTTGCTCGCTACGCAGCGCTCTGCCAAGAAGCCGGCATCGTCCCCATCGTGGAGCCTGAAGTGCTCATGGACGGCGACCACGACATCGACACCTGCGAAGTGGTCACCACCATGGCCTGGGACAGCCTCTTTGCTGCCCTCAAGGACCACGGCATCTACCTGCCCGGCATTCTCCTCAAGCCCAGCATGGTCATCAGTGGCAAGTCCGCCGAGAACCGCGCTGGCGCCGAAGAAGTGGCCGGCCGCACCTTCATTGGCTTGCTCGACTGTGTCCCCGCCAGTGTTCCCGGCGTTGTGTTCCTCAGTGGCGGCCAAAGCCCCGAGGAAGCCACCGAGCACTTGCGCATCATGAACACCCTCGGCGACAAGCCCTGGAAACTGAGCTTCAGCTACGGCCGCGCCCTGCAACAACCTGCCCTCAACGCCTGGGCCGGCAACAGCGCCAACGAAGCCAAGGCACAGGGCCTCCTCAAGGAACGCTGCGATGCCAACCGCGCCGCAGCCCTTGGGCAGACCTTCGTCGCTGCGTAGGCTACGGGTGAATCGGCCCCAAGGTTTACCTGAAGTACGGAGCCTCAGCGGGCGTGCGCGCAATCGTATTGCTCCTCGTCCCGCTGCTTGCGGGCTGCATCGCTGGAAACACCGAGGCTCCCATAGATCCCCTAGCCTCGGCAAGCCCCGTGCAATTGGATGCAGATGGATTGGCCGCGCCCATTTCGACGGGCTGGACCCATCAAGAACTGACCATTGCGTCGGACAAGGCAGAATTCCCGGTGCACATGGAAGTGTACCTGCCTGACCCAAAGACAGCGCTCAATGGATCCCTGCCGGACACATACCCCACGCTCCTCATGGCCAGCCCCTACTGGGACGATGGCGTCGGCCCAGACTTGGAGTTTAACGGATACGTCGCCTACGAAGGACTCACCCAGCGCATGATTCAGCGCGGATACGCCATCGTCCTTGGCGATTCGGCCAGCATGGGCGGTAGCGGCGGATGCTGGGACTTCATGGGCCCCAATGACGTCGCCGGAGTCCTGGCCCTCGTGGACGCCATCACCCAGCAACCCTGGAGCAACGGCAAAGTGGGCATGCACGGCCTCAGTTACGACGGCATGACCCAAGTGATGGCCGCCAGCCACGCCGCCCCCGGCCTTGTCACCGTCGTTCCCGCCGCGCCACTTACACACGCTTACGCAGGCCTCTACCAAGGAGGTGTGCACTATGGCACCGGCTGGCACAGCACGACCGCCGCATACACCAGCTCTGCGGTGACCCCACGCTTGAATGAAGAACGCCAAGAAGGCTGGGCCAACACCGTCGCTTCCAGCCCAGAATGTGCAGATACAAACGCCATGGCCAACGACCCCACTGGCGACTACAACGCCTACTTCCGGGCTCGTGATTTTCGACCCCTTGCAGAAGATGTCACTGCCAGCGTCTTCGTCCTCCAAGGCTGGTTTGACGCAGCGGTGAAACCGGACAATTTTGGCCAGTGGTTTGCGGACATTCCCACCGAAAAGAAAGCCTGGCTTGGCTGGTGGCCCCACACCTACCCGAGCGCCAACGAGTCGGGACGAGAAGACTTGATTCTGACCCTACAGCGGTGGTTTGACCACGAATTGCTAGGTATCCCCAATGGCATCATGGACGAGCCAATGATTGATGTCATGGACTCCCAGGGACGCTGGAGGCATGAAGACGCATGGCCCCCCACGGATGCTCAACCCTGGGACCTCTCCTTGTCCGAAGATGGCACCATGAAGTCGAATGGCACCGCGCCAGGCTCCGTGACCGTAAACCCACCCACGGATGTGCCATTGTTGTTGGTTGGATACGAAGGAACGCGCTTCCAATGGCTTGCCCATGAGGACACACGAATTGTCGGCGCCCCCACGTTGCATGTGCGGGTGGCCAGTGACCGAGCGGGCGGTTACTTGGTTGCACGGCTCCTGGATATGAGTGGCTCTGAGGATCAATTGGTCAGTCGAGGCGCCATTAGTCTCATTCACCGTGGCGAAGGCGTAACGCCCACCACGCCAGGCGTTCCTATCGAGATTGACCTTAATTTGTACCCGACCGATTACCTGCTGCCAGCCGGGCACAACTTGGTGTTGGAATTGAAGGTTCAAGACGACACGCTGTGGTACGACACCGATGCACAGAATGCCATTCTGACTGTCTCGACGGGCGACCAGGTGAGCATGTTGCAAATGCAAACCCTCGAGCGATCCGATGCACCGTTCCTGGTGGCCTGTGGCCCGTACCTCCAGTATTTCGTCTCCGACTGTTACGATCCCAATCGCGAAGACCAAGGCGTCTAAGGTATCAGCCGCGAGCGTGGGCGGGGCAGAACCGTGCATTGGGCGCCGCAGCACTCTTGATGCGTTGCTGAGTCCGCGCCTTGTGAAGATCGGCATCCTCTGTGGCGGCGGCCCCGCTCCAGGATTCAATGGCGTCATCAACAGTGTCACCCTCGCAGCCCTGGCGCGTGGCTGGACCGTGATTGGCATTCCCTACGGCTACAGTCGCCTCATGGCTGGCGACATCAGTGCGTGCCGCGAAATGACAGCCAACGACGTTGCAGGCATTGAGACCCGTGGCGGAGGCATTTTGTTCACGAACCGTGCCAACCCCAAGAAGTCCCCCGAATCCATGCAGACCGTCGTGGATGCTGTGAAAGAGCTCGGCTTGGACGGCCTCGTGACCGTGGGCGGCGACGACACTGCCACCAGTGCCGCAGCGGTGGCCGAAGCGCTTGCCAAGGAAGGCTTGACGCTGCGCGTGGCCCACGTGCCCAAGACCATCGACAACGACCTGCCGCTTCCCGATGAAGCGCCAACCTTTGGCTTTGAAACCGCCAAGGATTTGGGTGCCAAACTGTGCAAGAATCTTCGCGTGGACGCCGAGACCACCAATCGCTGGTACCTCGTCACCGCCATGGGCCGCTCCGCTGGCCACGTGAGCCTGGGCATGGCCATGGGCAGCGGCGCCGACCTCTGTGTCATTCGTGAAGAATTTGGCGAAGAGACCCCGATCGCGCTCTCAGCCGTGGTGGACCTCGTGGAGGCCGCCATCACAAAGCGCCGAGCCGAGGGCCAAGAGTGGGGCCTCGTGGTGCTCGCCGAAGGCATCCTAGAACGACTCACCAAGGAAGATCTTCGCCGCATCGCCAGCCTTGAGCTGGACGAACACGGCAACCCCCGCATGTCCGAAATTGACCTCGGCCGCGCCATTCGAGACGACCTCGTGCCGCGCTTGGATGCAGCCGGTCACAAAGTGGGCTTTGTCACCAAGATCATTGGCTACGAATTGCGCTGTGCAGACCCCGTGGCATTCGACGTTCAATACACCCGCCAACTTGGATCTGAAGCCGTGAAGTTCCTTGACGCGGGCGAAGGTAACGGCATGATTGCGGTGGCCAGTGGTGCGACCCACGTGCTTCGATTTGAGGACCTGCGTGGCGCGGATGGTCGCGTTCCCGTGCGCAGGGTTGACTTGCAGGGAGCTGCTTGGCAAAGCAGCTTACCCCTGCAAGCCCGAAATTAACCAACTGCTACCATAGCGGTTGGTGACCTTTTCCTATTCTTCTTCCGAGTCGGACTCGGATTCGGAATCCTGCTTGGATTCACTAGACGCTGCTTCTTCATCGAAGGAATCAACGGAGCTTTCCGAGCCCGCTGCCGGTGCTTCAGCCTTCTTGTTGCGCTTCCACCTGTCGAACGCCAGGTACGAGATGTAGCCGACACCGATGAGGATGAACAAACCACCCCGGGTAGTCTTGTACCATGGCGTGGAGGCACTGCCATTAGGTCCGTTATTTGCATCCGAATTTGCAGCGTCAAGATCAATCAACGCGGGACTGAAGTCTTGACCGAGCAGCCCGGCGCCGTTTTCGTCGGTTATGGTGATGGCACCGGCAACGCGAAGCGGCTCAACGACTTCCTCGGGGCCCAGTTCGATGGTGACGGAGATATTGCGATCGTTGACGCCGTATCCCTTGATGATGCGTTCGCTTGCAGTTTGTTGGCACACCAAGTCATCCACACCTTGGTGGAAAGTGC
>JBFJXT010000136.1:0-5928 GCA_041623015.1 Thermoplasmatota archaeon
CGATTCATCGACAGCCTCGAAGTGTTCCAACGCGCCGTGAGCCTTGGCGGCTACGAGAGCCTTGCCAGCCACCCCGCCAGCACAACCCACGCCTGCATTCCCGAAGAAGACCGCGCCCGCGCCGGCATTACCCCCGGCCTGATTCGATTCAGTGTGGGCCTCGACGACTTCGATCACTTGTTGGCCGACTTGAACCGAGGGTTGGAAGCCGCAACGGCAGACTCCCCCACAGCCACGCTCGTCAACTAGAGTGAAAGCGCCAGGTATTCCACATCCCTGCAAGGCGCCTCGTAATCTGGCTTAATCGGCGTGAACCCTAGGCGTGCATAGAGCTGGCGCGCCGCTTTCATGGGCGTGCTGGTATCCAGGATCATGCGCGAATACCCTGCTACCCGAGCGGCTTCAATCACAGCCACGGCCAACCGCCGACCGACTCCTTTTCCCCTGTGCACCTCGGGAACAAACATGCGCTTCATGCGTGCTCGGCCCTTGCCCCAGGGCTCGAAGCCAACACAGCCCAGCACGTTGCCCACTTCATCCTCGGCCACCAACAGCGCGCCTTCGGAATAGGCCGCCCGGGCGCCCTGCCCCTCTGCGACCAGGTCTTGATTTCCGAGTTCGTAAGCAAATTCTTCACCATACGCCCCAAACAAAGTCGCGAGGGCTTCGTCGTGTCGCGGCTCGGCTTCGAGAATCTGCACGAGCAGCGATTGGACCGGCGCCTTGAAGCCAAATCGCTTGGTGCCAGTCTCGTGGCCTTCGATTCCGAAGACAATGTCTTCCTGCTGCCTGGACCCGTGAAAATGCACTCCCGCGTACGCATGGCAATGGCTGCTCCCGCCATGGCGCATAGGAGCCCAGAGTTTGGCGCCATCAACCGCCGCATGTTCGACGGCCTCAAGCAACTCATGGACGCCCCTCGCGTGGCGGTCCTCGCCGGCAGCGGCACCGTAGGCATGGAAGCCGCCATCTCCAATCTCGTCCACTGGCACGACAACGCCATCGGCCTCGAGAACGGCAAATTTGGCCAGCGCATGGGTCAATTGGTCCAGCGATACGCCGGCGACTCCGGCACCGTGCTCCAAACCCCCTGGGGCCAAGGATTCGACTTAGACGCCCTCGAAGCCAAACTCGCCGAAGGCGCCAGCGCCGTGTGCTTCACCCTCAACGAAACCAGCACCGCCGTCATGAACCAAGGCGAAGCGGTGGCCAAGCTGTGCCGCAAATACGACGCCTTGTCCATCGCAGACACCATCACCGCCACCGGCAGCGTCCCCGTGCCCATGACCCAATGGGACCTCGACGTGAGCATCGTTGGCAGCCAGAAGTGCATCGGCGGCCCCAGCGGACTCTCCTTTGTGGCCTTGTCCGACCGTGCCTACGAAAAGCTCGATTCGCCAAGCCTCTACATGGACCTCAAGCGCTACGTGGACCGCGCCGACAAGGACAACCAAACGCCGTTTACCGCCGCCGTGCCCCTGCACTTGGCCACCGTAGAAGCACTGGATCGTCTCTTTGAGGAAGGCCTCGACGCACGCTTTGCCCGCACCAAAACCCTGGCCAATGCCTGCCGCGCCGCCGCCGAAGCCGCCGGCCTAGACCTCGCCGCCGAGGAATCAGTGCGCAGTGACACCGTGACCGCCATTCGCTACCCCGACGGCATCAAGGACAAGGACATTCGACCCGTTCTTAAGGAAAAATACGGCGTCGTGGTCGCCGGTGCCCAGGATCAATGGAAGGGCGATGTGTTCCGCGTGGGGCACATGGGCGACACCACATGGGCCGAACTTGCCGCAGGCTGGGCCGCCATCGAATCTGCCCTACGAAACGCCGGCGCAACAGTGCCTCGAGGCGCCGCCGTGGCCGCCATGATGGATCACGTGCCGTGACCATTTCCCAACGTGACCCATACCATTTTCAATGCTCAATCTAGGTGGAGCCCATGAAGGCTTCAGCGAAGGCCGCGGCATTTTGGGCCGAGCATGAACCGGCGCTGAAGCCAATCGGGCTTGGAGTTCTAGCCGGTGCCATTCTAGCCATCCTAGCGGTGCCCATTGACACCAAGTTGAGTGAAGACAATACAAAGCTAGTGGGCGACATCATTGCAGTTGCAGCCCCTGCCCTCGCTGCTGCGCTGCTAATCCTGGCCCTTTTATCGCCATCCATGCGCCTTGGCTTCTCCATGGCGGCACTCACCATCGCCACGGTCTATCCTTTCTTGCTCCCCGCCACCCCTTGGTGGGCCCTTGGCCCCGTCATTGCCATTCACCTGATGGCATTCTCCTTGAATTGTGCACCATGGACTCGCTTGGCCATGGCAACCCTTGGGGCTCCAATCTTGATTCAAGCCGCATACAAGGAGGACTTGGGACCCTACAACCCCTTGCTGGCAGGACTGGCCCTGATGCTTCACCTCGTCGCACTGTGGTTGATGCTGCCACCAAGCGCATGGCGAGCGGTGCCTCAAAAAATCCTCACGGGTGCATTTCTGCTCGTCGCTGCACTGGCAGCATATTCGTTGACCCAAGCAGTGGAGTGGGACCGGGCGGTAGCCCTCATTCTCTCTGTCGCTGCCGGTCTTGGATGTGCCTTGGTGCCCAAGAGCTCCATAGCGCAAGCCCAGATCCACGGGGTTCGACTTCAGTTTCTTGAGCCGAAGCCCATGCCAATTGCTTGACGGCAATTGTCGTCATCCAGGCGACAGCCTCAACTTCTCCACGCACCAATTCCGGTTATGCGCCGAAGTGAGGCCCGTGCTGCCCTGGAAGCTGCCAGGGGATGGAATCAGCGGGGCATGTTCAAACAAGGCGCCTTTGCGCAAGTGGAGCGTGAGCTAGGGCCCGTCGCGCTTGAAGAAAAACCAAGCCTCGCCATGCAAGCGTTCTACGCCGTGGGCGGATTGATGCTCGGCGCCGCCACCGGTGCCCTGTTTGGATTGCTTCGCCTCAACGACATCATCAGCGACAAGGAATCCCACGCCTGGACTTTCTTCGCCCTCTGCGCATTCATCCTCCTAGCAACGGGCATCACCTTGTGGTTCTCCAAGCAACGAGAACTAGGAGATGCAATCCTACTTGCTGGCCTTGTGCCCACGGCAATCACCCTTGGCCCGCAAGCGCCCGCCGAATGGCTCTGGGTACTCCCCATTCTCGTGGGCATCGCCGTCGTCATTGGCAAGCAAAAGCAGCACGTCTTGCCCATCGTCGGCCTCGCGCTGGCGTTCGTGGCGACTCCAGTGGTCTTGTACCGCACCCTGCAAGAAGACCCCGCATCGACCCTCTGGCTAGTCTTTGCCGCCCTTGCGTGGGCTGGCATTGCCACTTGGAACCGCATCAATGCACCTCCATGGAATGATGAAGGCGGATTCAGCAGCACCCTCTCCGTTGCCGCCGCAAGCCTCGGGTTCATCTTCACGGTCATCAACCCGAGCTTCGACGCCGGGCCCGAAGTGCCGCTAGGACTCGTGCTGCTCGTGTTGCTTGGCATCGGCATCGTGCTTCGACAACGGGGCGTTATCTTCGCTGCCAGTGCGGCCCTCACCATCGACGCCATCGTCTTCGCGTTTGACATCGGCGGCGCCACCACCGGCCTCATCGTTCTGCTTGGCCTGTCCGCCGCACTCATCACCGTCGCAACCATGCTACGACGCCGCGCCCGAGCAGAAGGCCGATGAACCCGCCAAGCCATCCTTCATCGTGAAGCGCCTAGGCTGCCTCATCATCGGCGACGAAATCCTAGCAGGACACGTCCACGAATCCAACAGCCACTGGCTAGCCAAGCGCTGCAAAGAACTCGGCATTGAACTGCGGCGCGTGGAAGTCTGTACGGACGAACTGCCCGACATCGAAGCCAGCGTCCACCGATTCCTCTTCGACCTTGACCTCGATTACGTCATCACCAGCGGCGGCCTAGGACCAACCCCCGACGACCGCACCATGGAAGGCATCGCCAACGCCCTCAACACCCCCCTCCATGCCGAACCCGAATGGATTCAATGGATGAACGACCGCGTTGCAGAAGGCCACCGCCGAGGCTACTTTGACAGCCCAACACCCAACGCAGGCATCCGAAAAATGATTGACCTGCCCAAAGGATCCGAAGCGATGCCCAATCCCATCGGCACCGCCCTCGGCGCCATCGTCAAAGCCCCCAACTTGCGCAACACAACCCTGTTCACACTCCCTGGCGTACCCCGAGAATTCGAGCGGATGTTCGACGCATCCATCGCGCCCCGACTCGAAGGTACAACCCCCCATTGGACCGAAGAGCTGGTGCTCTACACCGAGGAATCTCGCTTCTACGAAACTCTCGTCGCCCTCGAAAAGGAGTACCCCAACGTCGTGCTCGGCTCCTACCCTCAACAGGGGCACATTCGCATCCGAGCCACCGGCCCCGAGAAGGACGCGAAGGCGTTGATTGAGAAAATGAAAGAGGTAGGGAATACGTACCTTGAGCCCAGGGACCGGCGGCCAACCTACCACCCCGAAAGCACAGTCTAGGCAACTCAGGTGTCAGCGTCGGAAGCCATGGAAGGAATATCACTCTGCATGAGCGCTCCCTTCTTTTCGGCATCTGGGAAATTGCCTTCCCAGACTTGATCTGCACTGGCCAGGGCGTTGCCAAGAACAATTCGGTAATTTTCCAGGGAGTGCCTGGATCCAATGTGCGGGATCCAATCCTGGACCCGGTGGAAATCCACGCGGAACGGCTGCCCAACATGCACGTAATCAAGCTCCGCGTTTGGCGGGAGCATCGGCACCACGTCCTTGGTGTTGAAAATCCTGAACGTATTTTCTTCCAAACCAGGCGTACTTTCGTAGACTTGCTTCCAGGCAGCTTTGCCCACGCGAGGGCTGGCAAACGTGCTGGAGGAGACCTCAAGGTCAGGACGACTCACAGCCAAATCCAAGGCAAACAGCGTGGCCAATGAAGCACCAAGGCTGTGGCCGGTGACGTACACTTTCTTCAAGTCCGTCATGGCAGCCAATTGTTGGAACACTTGCGCACGCATTCCAGACTTCATGTCCCCACCCTTGTCCGTGTAGACACTGTAGAATCCTGCCTCAACCTCCACGCCAGATGGGAACGAAACATTGGGGTTTACCGGCGTGAAAATCGCAGTGTTGCCACGGAAATCCTCGAACCAATCGGCCTTCGTAACAGTGCCGCGGAACGCTACAAGTGCCACGCCAGCCTCCGTGGTGGAGCGGTAAATGAGGCCGTACTTTTCGCACGTGCCATCTGAACCAATGAACTCGTCCCAGCCCGTAAAGCGAGACACAAACTCGTACCCCCGTGGGGCCTTGGGAAGCACGCCCTTGAAGTCCTTGTACGAAGCATAGCAGGCGTACGCGAGCGTCTCCGTCAGCGCCGCATTAAGGTGAACTTGATTCAGGTCAATGGTACCCAAGTCGCCGCTCTTGCCCTTGTTGTTGTGCTCATGACTCTTGAAAATGTCTTGAGCCGCATGGATGAGCGGATGCAGGGCGAGATCCGCCACAGAGTCAATGTTGAACGCCTTCTTGAGCAGTCCAGCATCCTCCTCCGAGATGCCATGAATCGCCCAAACCGGGGCTTTGGCGAGTTCCCCTGCGGTTTTTCCTTTGAATTGGGCGACAACTGATTGATCGTGATTGGAAGCCATGAATCCTACACCTTCGTGAACTGGATTGAGGCGAATCCAATCAATGCGGAAAACCATGACGCCGCCAAATTGGGCCAATCGATTAGATTCCAAGCCTGGCCACCGCTGTGGAACGTCTCATACCTAGGGGGCTCCACCCCCTCGGATTACCCCCGAAGGCCGCCGCCATCCTGGCGACGACCTAGTGCGAAACTAAGCCGAATTCGATTAGCCTTGTTTACCTTCTTCCTGGCCGTGCTCAAGGAACGTCTCATACCTAGGGGGCTCCACCCCCTCGGATTACC
>JBFJXT010000137.1:0-5919 GCA_041623015.1 Thermoplasmatota archaeon
ACCCAGCGGGAAAGGGGCGGGGATTTTTGGATGTCTACGTGGACGCCCACTTCATCCCGCACGATGTGCGTATGGTGACGGCCGTGATCCTGGGGGCCGGCCTCGATCACGCCGTGAATGCGCAAATGGTCATCAAAATCATGCCATTCAACAGATTCCACGCGGACGCCAAGGCGCATGCGCTTCTTCTCCTGCTTGCCTTCGCGGATTTTGTCCGTGCTGGTTTCTGCGGTGCGAAAGGTGTCCATGGTGACCAAGTCGCCATCTTGCAAGAGGTTGCGCAAGTGCCACAGGTCATCTAGGGTTTCGATGCCGAGCCGAAGGTAGCCGCTGCCAACGTCCACCTTGATGCGTTTCACGAGGCGGACTCCTTAGGCACGAGCTTCTCGGGACCATCAATGAAGCGCACGGGGCCATTGGGAAGCACCGCTTGGGCTTCCTCTTCCTCCACGCCAGTGGCTTCCACGATGGCGTGTGCCGCGTCATTTGGCTCCATGTCGCCTGGCTCCAACAGAATCGTCGCCGACGAGTAAGGCAGCAAACTCGCTTCGGGGCCACCCACCAATTTCTCCGTCATGCGATCCGGGTCCGGTGCATCCTTGAGCACGGGTCGCCCGTCGAAGGTGAAGCGCACGCGACCCACGGCCCAGCGCATGGGCAAGCCGGTCTCAAAGTTGCGCTTTCCGTGAACAATCCAGGCGCCGCGGGGCACAAATTCACCACTGCGAGGCGTCTTGTTCACTTGCGCCGGAGTGACCCAATATGCACTGGCTGCTCCAAATTGTCGCCAGGCTCGGCTGCTCATGGCTGCAAATTGACAGGCCGCGCGAAGGTCTTCCTCGCTGGCTTCAATGCTCGGACCATCTGCGGGGCGCACAACCACGCTCGGGGCGCCGTGAATTTCCGCGTGCACGTATCGATCGGCGTCGCGCATGTACTTCTTGACCACCTGATCGTTTTGGTTGGCATTTCGTCCACCCACTGCGATGAGGCCGCTCGGGGTGAGGGTCCATCGGTACGATTCGAACCAGAAATGCCGCTTGGGGCCGGCGCTCTTGACAGGGGCTGCTCCAAAGCCATCGAGTCCTTTGTCCACGAGTGACTTGAGGTTTGCTCGGGCTTTTTCGAGTGCCACCATGGCACCTGCTTGTCGGCTCTTGGCCTTCTTTGAAGCGTCAAATTGGGCGGTTGCGTTGTCCTGCACCGTCTTGTCCAATGAGACGCGAACATGGCGAGGCTCGCCGGTTTCAAGGTCTGGTACGACGAGTACGGCGGTTGCGTCTTGGGGGGTAATGGAGAGCACAGACTGGGCTTCCAGGACACCCGATTTTCGAGCCTTTTCCAGAACCGCGGCAATTTCCTGCCAGTTTCGGCCCGCCGCGCGCGCCGCTTGAAGTTGATTGAGCGTGGCTTCCACCTGCTGATATGCGCCGTACAAGGCGTCGCCGTCTGCGTGCCGTGCGTTTTCTTCGTCGACAAATTCGCCGATGGCACCTTCCATTTGGTTCACTTGGCGCTCCAATTTGCCAAGCGCCTCACGGTATCGCTTCATGCGCGGATCGGCGGCTTCGTCGCCATCGTCCGTTTCGCCTCGGTAAAACAAATCCAGCGCTTCGCGGAAGGTCTGGGCTTCTTGGGTGGCAAACTTGGGCATTGGGTAGCGCAGCATGGGAAATGGCAGCGCTGCCACCGGCTCCGAGTCTTCGCCATCTTGATTACCTGGGTAGACGACCGTTGGGGCCAAGTCGTTGCGCTCAATTTCGCCGGCCAAATCGTGAATGACTCGGTGAATGGCACTCCATTGCTCATCGAGCAAGCCCTCGAGGGGCAAGGATTTTTTGACGTCTGCACGCAAGCACAGCTCTTCTGCCCACAGGGGGCCAAATCCAAGATCTAAGGCAAGGAATCGAACCAAGTCCTTGGCGCGGGCGCCACCTGCTGCCTCACGAAGCGCAGGCTCGTCCATGGCAAACGGCTCAGCGCCACCCGGCGGAGGCACGTATGGCTCGCCCTTGCGAAGACGCCTAGCACCGTGATCCACCCCACGCATGGGAAGCACAATGGTGCCCTCGTCATCCAACATCAGCAAATTGCCGTCGCCAAACAACTCCAAGACCAAACTGTGGCGCTCTTGCTTCTCAAACGTGATGCGCAGCAAGCGATCAAAGCCAATTTGCTCCACGGCAATCAGGCGCGCATTCTCGAAGGTATTGCGGAAAATTTTGGCCACCATGCTTGGCGCCGCAGGGTTTTCCGGGGGGCGCTTCGTGACGGTCAAAAATCGACCCAACTCGAAGAGCAAATCGATGCGCCCGGCACCCTTTCGGCGCACACGCAACAAGATTGCATCCTTGGCAGGCTGGTATGCCTTATCGAATCGTCCACCCACCAACAAGCGACGAAGCTCACCCGCTAAGGCGGCCACATCCACGTTCGTCATCCCCTTCGCGTCTGCCACGGTGTCCCGGCGAGGCACCGCAGCCCTTTAAGTCGGGCCCCACTCGGCGCGTCCGTGGGTAAGAAGAAGGAAGAAGACGTCTCGGAGGAGAAGTACGAGTTTATCCCCGCCGATTTCGACGAGGATGCCTTCATTCACAAGGAAATGATTGGCTTCAAAACCACCGTCACCATGTTCCTTGTGGGCATCCTGGCGGCACTCGTCAGCTGGGGCCTCTTTACCAGCGTTGGCGGCGCCAAAGTTGGCTGGCTCATCGGCATGGCTGTCTTCGGTGTATTCTTCCTCGCCCTCAAGCCGATTTACCGCGCGCTGCGCATCGACATCAGTCACTACCAGCGCCGCGAATGGATTGGAACCGGCTTCTTGCTGTTCTTCACCTGGCTTGCCTTCTGGCTCATCTTCATCAACCCCCCAGTCAGCGACTTTGCTGAGCCCCAAGTGGAAATCTACGCCAGCCCCGGCGTCGCAGCGGTGGGTGATTCCGTGGTCGTGGACGTCTTCTACACCGACAACGCAGGCGTCAAGGACCGCGAGTTCCAACTCAACGGCCCCAATGGCCCCCTCGCCACTGAAGGGAATCTCACCCATGTTGGCGGGCCTCACTACCAATTCGTTGCCCAAAACCTCGTTGCTGGCACCTACACCACCAGTGCCATCGGCACCGACGCCAAGGGCCTAGCTGGCAACGGCACCGCTACCTTCGAAGTGCGCGCAGACCTCGTCAAGGTTGAAGTGGGAGACCTACGGACCGCCGCCGGCGCTGTCATCGTCAAAGTTCCCCTCGAACCCAGCCAAGTCTACGCCGTCCGCATCGACGTCCAAGGCAGCTCCACGCCCGTCTTCATGGAATACGTGGACCGCATCGGCGGCTGGGAAGCCACCAACAATTTCGAAGGCTGGCTCGACAACCAACAAAACAACTTCAGCGTCGTCGTCGTAGAAAAGAACCGCTTCCACGGCAACCTCCTCATCGAAGGTGGCATCATGACCGACGGACCTCACACCGTCCAAGTGAGCGACGTAGGCGACTACAAGGGCGGCGTTCCCAAGAAAGCCAACCCCACCGTTGCCCCCATGAAGGATGTCCCCGGCGTCGGAGCAGCCCTCCTCGCCGTCGGCCTCATCGGCACCGCCGTCGTGGTTCGCCGACGCCGCGAATAAAGCCCCGGCTCGCCCCCTGAGGGCACTTCGCCCTGCAAAGTTCCATCTTACCCTATCGCCCTAGGGCACCTAATATGGGTATGGACCTCAGCGCCCAAGACGCCGCCAACACCCTCCACGGCCTAGAACGCGTCGAAGAAACCCTCACCGCCCGCACCGCAGGCCTCAGCAACATCGTCTGGGGCCTCGCCTCCCCCCTCATCTTCCTCACCTACGGCACCGCCGCGCCCTGGGTCGAAGCCAACAACCACCACTGGCTCTACGCCCTCCTCTGGATCCCAGGAGTCGCCCTCGGCTCCCTTCTCACCAAATTGCTCTGGAGGCAACACGCCGTCCACCTACGCCAAGCCCCCGGCGGCGACTGGCGCATGCTCGGCTACATCGCCCTCTTCTTTGCCACCGCCACCGCCCTCTGGTTCGTCACAGACAAAGCCCTGCAATGGCACTGGACCACCTCCGCGCTCATGACCGTCGCCAACGGCTTCTTCGCCCTCATGATCGCCACCGTCGAACACCGAGGCCAAGTCCCATGCGCCCGATACGGATACCCCGCCGGCGCCTGGATGATTCTCGCCGGCCTCACCATCGCCTTCGCCGGCGCCAACCACGCAGCAGCCAGCCTCCTCGGCGCCGCAGCCACCAGCATCGGCTGGACCCTCGCAGGCCTCTGGATGATCCGCCGAGGCTAACCCATGAACCTCGACCCAACAAGCCGCCTCATCCACCAACCCACCCGCTTGCAAATCATGGCCCACCTCTACCAACAGCGCGACCTCTCCTACACCACCCTCCGAGACACCCTCCACCTCACCGACGGCAACCTCGCCACCCACACCAAACGCCTCGAAGAAGCCAACCTCATCCAAAGCCGCCGCATCCTCCAAGGCCGAGACGGCTTCCAACTCCGGTACCAAATCACCCCCAACGGCAGCAACGCCTTCAAAACCTACATCCAAAACCTACGCCAATTCCTCGAAGCCAGCCCTTCGCAGGGCTTATAGACCACTCGCCAGTCGGCGCCGACTAGCCCCCAATGGGGAGCTACACCACGGCCCCGTGGGGTAGTTTGGTATCCTTGTGCCTTCGGGAGGCACGCACTCCAGTTCAAATCTGGGCGGGGCCACTATCAACAAACCCCTTTGTTGATATCATGTAACGCCGTAGCGCGAATATTCCGCTAATCAACGGGGATTGATTTGGCTGTTGATAACATCAGCAGCGGCGTAAAATCTCCCCTTTCGGGCGCCAATTTTGGAGCACTAACTACGGCATCAACTCGCAGAAAACTGGCCTTGGTTCTAGGGCGATCCAAACCTGCTAGAGCTGCAAGGGTCAGGAGAATCCACCCTACGGGGCGGTGTCAAAAATGGGATGGTGTTCAAGCGCGATCTTCTTGACCACGGGCATTGATGAAATGCCCGCGCTGAATCCAGAGCAACTTCTACGCAATCCCGATCTGGATTGCCCAAGCTTTTAGTCGCGGTATTTTTTTTGGCAGACCTTAGATTTGGTGCCTGGGATGATTTAAATTCCATCTGGCATGATTGCTTGATCTCGAATAGGCCTATGCCTACTGAACGTGTCAATCAATTCGTTATAGAGCTTAATTTCTTGTTCAACGATATATTTTGGCGGGTCTCCATCTGGCGCTGATGGTGCCATAGAAGTAGCCAATGCGTGAAGCGTGATTTTCCTTTCTCGCAAGTTCCATAAATTAATTACTGCAACTGACAGATGGCTTAATGCATCATTTTCTGCCCTAAATTCTTGTGATCGAATCCCGGAGGTCTCGGCCATACTTCGTAACCGCATCGTCATTTCGGATTCAAGATTGCTAAGTTGAGTCCACAGGTTTTTCGGGACTTCACAAATTGCGTTGGTCCTCCTTTCAGCGCGAAGAAAATCCTGAAGGCTCTCGTAATCTAGAGGCTTGAATTTTGGTGCATTTGGTAGAAATGACAAGCAAATGGGCGGACAACTGCGCGATACTTCATTCTTGCTAGATACCTCCATTCTCGTGAATCGCCATCAGCCAGGTGAAATTTTCTTCACAACCGAGTTTTCCATTGAAATGCACTAGCGCCTTCGGCTCCGCAGGGGCCTCCGGTTTCGTTGGGATTCTTTGCTTGGGATTCGGTAGTAGGAGGTCCAGGGTGCGTGGCTGTAGGCGAGGCGTTGGATGTGTTCTGGTGCCTGGGTCCGGGTGGTGAGTCTGGGTCGGATGCTGGTTGTGTGCCACTGGTGGGCAACTTTGAGGACGCTGTGGAGTTCTTGCTGTGTCCAATCGTGGGGCTTGTGGG
>JBFJXT010000138.1:0-5911 GCA_041623015.1 Thermoplasmatota archaeon
CCCCAATTCTGGAACACACTCCCTGGCCAAAGGGATTTGGGCGCTCTCCTTAGAACCCCCCATTTAGCAATCGGATCCCCTAGTTATGGAAGGCGCGGGGACTTTTGGAACGCTCGTCCAACCGCCCAAGCCATCAAATACAACCCGTGTCTCGCGCCGCCCAAGCCCCTCCTGTTCTAGGAGTGGCCATTATGGGTGATCCCCCTTGAAGAGCGAACTGCTGCTGCGGATCAAGGATGCGGAAACGGCTGCCACGACACGTGTGTCGGAGGCAGAATCGCAAGCGAAAGCGATCCTGGCCGAGGCTCGCCGACAGGCTGAAACCGTCCTCATAGAGGGCAAGGCTCAGTCGGACGCTGCGTACCACGACCGAATCGCTGATGCCCGCTCCGAAGCCGAAGAAGAGGCCAAGAAGATCCTCTCTTCTGGCAAGCGCCAAGCCACGAACCTTCGCAAGAAGTTCGAAACCGGCGTCGAAGGCGTCTCGGACCGTGTCCTGAAGCTCTTTGAGGAGACCCTCTAGGATGTTCAAGCCGGCCCGCATGACTCGCATCCTACTTGGTGGCCACAAGGACCACCTTGAGGATGTCATTGACACCCTCCACAAGGAGGCTGCCGTCCACCTCGAAGACTACGAGGACCCCACCGAAACCACCTCCATCGGTACGCCCTTGGATGCTGGTGACGCGCTGAGTACCCACCTCGTTCACAGCCGTGGTCTCCTGAAGGCCATTGGCGCCGAGGGACTGCGCGGCAAGGTCATGCAGCCGAACGACCCCGACGCCATGCTGACCGAGGCAAGCGCCGCCATTCAACCCACCATGGACGAATTGGCCAACCTGCGCTCCGCCTTGGCCGCCAATGACGCCGAAACCTCGGCGCTCGCCCCTTACGCTACCTTGGATGCTGACCTCGCCATGCTCGGCGACGTTGCCTCCATCCGCGGCTACCTTGGCACCGTGCGCGAAGACCCGCGCCCCGCCTTGACCGCCGCCGGCATCGACTTCGAAGCCAGCCTCGACGGTAACGCCATTGCCCTCGCAGTGGCCGCCACCAACGGCCCCGCTGCTGAGAAGATCATGTCCAACGCTGGCTTCAATGCAGCCAACGTCACTTCCCCCTCCGGCACTCCCGCAAAGCGCCTCGCGGCTCTGAGCGCCCAGGGCGCCGACCTCTTGTCGCAGATTCAAGCCGCAGAAGCGAACGTTGCTCAACTGCGCGACACCTGGGGCCCCCGCTTGGCCGCACTCGAGCGCCACTTGACGCAAGAAGTGTCCAAGACCCAAGCCCCGCTCTCCTTCGCCGTCACCGAGACCACATTCCACGTGGAAGGCTGGGTGCCCGTGAAGAAGGCAAACCGCCTGCAAAATGCGCTGGCTGCCCGATACGGCGACAGCGTCTACTTTGAGAACCAAGGCGACGCCCCCCGTGGTCACGACGACCACGCACACGGCCACGACGATGGCCACGGCGACGACCACCACGACGTGGACGCCAAGGACGAAGCCCCGGTCCACTTGGACAACCGTGGCCTCGCCAAACCCTACGAATTCATGCTCGGCTTGCTCGGACGTCCCCGCTACGGCGAATTGGACCCCACCAAGCTGATGCTCATCTTCTTCCCGTTGTTCTTCGGCCTCATGGTTGGTGACCTCTTGGTTGGTCTCGCCATCATGGGTGTTGGACATCTCCTGAAGACCAAGAAGGTCTTCGGCATCGGCGGCCCCGCTGTGGGTCGTGCCCTCGTAATGGGCGGTTTCATGGCCGTCATCGTGGGTGGCTTCGTCTTCGGTGAAGCCCTCGGTATTCACTTTGTCGTTGACGATCACGCCCTCGAAGAAGGCGAACCCTCCTGGGAAATGATTCTCGGCCTCGACATCCCCTACGAGGACGAACCCCACGGATTCCTCTACAAGACTGGCCACGCGCCCACCGCCGACACGCACGCCCTCGAAGGCGGCACGGCAGCGGCGATGCTTGGCGCGGACCCCAATGGCGCACCGGCAGATTCCCATGATGTGACGACCCAGTCGTCCCACGACACCACGAACGATGGTCACGGTGCAACAGATGACGGCCACGGCGCAGAAGGCGACCACAGTGGCGGCATCCTGACCCCGCACAGCGACGTTCACCTGAGCGCCGCCGGCATCGTCAACCTCGGTTACTACTCCAAGATTCACGACATCCAAGCCCTCTTGGTTTGGAGCATCATCATCGCGATTGTCCACCTCGTGCTGGGCCTCATTCTCGGTGTACGCAACGTGGCAACCAGCCACGGTGTGGCGCTCGCTGTGCAAGAAAAGGTGAGCTGGCTCATCATCCTCGCCAGTGTTCCCCTCGTGATTCTCGCAGGCGCCAATACAACGCTGTTAGCAGCAGGAATAGGAGCCCTCGTGGTCGGCCTGGTCCTGCTCTGGATCGGCACCGCCAAGGTGCTCGGCGTGGGCTTCGTCTCACTGCTGGAAGTGCTTGGCTTTGCTGGCAACATCCTATCCTACACGCGTCTGGCAGCCATCGGCGCCAGTAAGGCTGGAATGGCCTTGGCCTTCATGGCCATCGGTTTCGATGTGATTGGTGGCGGCAGCTACCACAGCATCGCTGGCTGGATCATCTATCTCATCGGCATGGCAGGCATTACAGCCCTGGCAATGCTCTCGGGCGGACTTCAGAGTCTGCGTCTACAGTTCGTGGAGTTCTTTGGTAAGTTCTACACGGGCGGGGGCCGCACTTATGAACCGTTCGGGGGTCGCCGCGCATAGGCCCCTTGGGGGCCACCCTCACTCTCCCTCCCTCCCTCAACGCCCAGAGGTAAAACGGGCATCAACACAAAGGAGAAAAAAATCATGGCTATCGAAGCAGGCCTCATGGCCATCGGCGCAGGTCTCGCAGTCGGTCTTGCCGGTATCGGCACCGGTCTCGCCCAATACAGCATCGGTGCGGCTGCCGTTGGCGCCACCGCCGAAGACGAGAAGAACTTCGGTAAGGGCCTCGTCCTAACCGTCATTCCTGAGACCATCGTGATCTTCGGTCTCGTCATGGCTATCCTGCTCTGGCTCAAGATCGCCTAGAGAGGACGCCACGATGGGACTGGAACAGGTCATCGGTGAAGTCCGCCGCGACGGCGACGCCCGAGCCCAAAAGCTGATCGACGATGCACGCGCCCAGGCAGCCGAAATGGTTGCCGAGGCAGAGGCACAAGCAGGCTCTTACCAAGAGTCTCGCATGGCCCAAGCTGAAAAAGATGCAGAGCAAGCCAAGGCACAGGTACTCAGTTCCGCTGAGTTCGAAGCCCGCAAGCTCTCTTTGACGGCTGAAGCTGACCTCCGTGACGAATTGCGCGCCACCCTGGTAACGGGCTTTACTGCCCTGCCCCAGAAGGTCCGCGACGGACACATCGCTAAGCTGCTTGCCACTGCCGAGGATGTCCTTGGCGGCGGTAAGGTCTGGGCTTGCTCGCAGGACGAGAAGGCAGCATCTGCTGGCAAATTCACGTTTGCCGGAACCATGGAAGGGGCCGGTGGCCTCGTCGCCGAGAGCGATGATGGCACCCAACGCCTCGACCTACGGTACGAGACGCTCCTGAACGACCTGTGGCGCGACGTCCTGCGCGAGGAATCTGGACTATTCAGTTGAGGAATACCGTGCTGCGCATCAAGGGAAGCAAGAAAACGAACTACGCCTACGCCACTGCGCGTGTCCAGGCGCGCCGTTCGAAGCTCATTCCCGAGTCGGAATACGAGAAGCTCCTGAAGATGGACTTGAGTGAAATCACTCGGTACATCGAGGACTCCACGTACAAGACAGAGGTCGACGAATTGTCCGGTCGCTTCGGCGGCTTGGACTTGCTCGAAGCGGCTCTCACGGTCAACGAAGAGCGCGCCGACGCATCGGTCCGCCGCATGGTCGATGGCGAAGGAGGGGCCTTGGTCTCTCTGTGGCTTCAACGCCACCTCGTCAACGACCTCAAGACGGTCATGCGTGGAAAGCAAGGCGGCGCAAGCCGCGAGGAACTTCTCAAGGAGTTGCTCCTAGAGGACTTGGACACCTACAACGTGTTCCTGCCTCTGCTTGCGGACGACGTGCGCACCACTGAGGACATCATCACGGTCCTCGAGCGCCAAGGCCAAGTCGGAGCCGACTGGGCTCGCGTGCTCAAGACCGTGCCGTCCGATTCTGGATTGTCCAGTTACGAGGACGCCCTCGACAAGGCCTACTATGGCCAACTCGTGGACAGCCTCGAACACAGCCGCCAGAAGGGCGCCGACCTCATGCTCGCATTCGTGCGCCATGAAATCGACGCCGTCAACCTCCAGAACGCAGCCCGCTGGGTTGCCTCTGGCCAAAAGACGGACTTCTCGGCATACGTGGTTCCCGGCGGCAAGATTGTCCGCATCAAGGATGCCATGGCCTTGAGCCAAATGGACAACCTCTCGGCATTCGTTGAAGGTGTAGCAGATCTCGGTTTGCCCCAAACCCTCGTGGACGCCCTGCGCGCCTGCGTGGATGCGGGTCGCCTCGCGCCGTTCCAATCGGCACTGCGCACCTGGCACTTTGCTGAACTGGACCGCCTTGGACACCAAGCCCCCCTTTCCATTGTCCCCATTCTCCTTTACCTCGCCCGCAAGCACCGCGAAGTGATGCGCCTCCGCGCATTGGCTCGTGGCCGCGCTGCCGGGCTCTCTGAAGAACGCCTCAAGGAGCTGATCGCATGACAGAAATCGCCATCGTAGGCTCTGAAAGGTTCACCCTCGGATTCCGGCTCGCCGGCGTCCGAAAAGTATGGATCGCAAACGCCGAGGACTTGGAGCGCAACGCGCGCCAAGCCATGGCCGACGATGATGTTAGCATCCTCGTCATGGAGACCAGTGACGTCTCCTCGCTTGATGCACGACTACGAAACGAACTCGTAACCAGCGTCAAGCCCACCCTCGTCGCCGTTGGGACGGACGAGGACAACACTCTTCGAGAGAAGATCAAGCAAGCAGTCGGTGTAGACCTATGGTAAGCCAGAACGGAACCGTGTACCGCGTCTCCGGTCCTGTGGTGACCGCCAAGGGCATCACGCCTCGCATGTACGATATCGTACGTGTGGGCGATGAGCGTCTTATGGGCGAAGTCATCCAGATCGAGGGAGACAAGAGCATCATTCAGGTGTACGAGGACACCTCCGGCGTCAAGCCCGGCGAACCTGTTGCGAACACGGGTCTGCCCCTTGTCGTGGAGTTGGGCCCCGGCCTGATGACCAGCATTTATGATGGCATCCAGCGCCCGCTGGAAGTCCTTCAGGACCAAATGGGCGACTTCATCCTTCGTGGTGTGGACGTTCCTGGCCTGGACCACGAAAAGAAGTGGGACTTCACCGCCACCGTCAAGGTCGGCGACGAAGTAGGCCCCGGCCAGACTGTGGGCACCGTGCAGGAAACCAGCACTGTGCTCCACACGATCATGCTGCCCCCGGACCAACCGGCCGGCAAGATCAAGTCGATCAACAGCGGCTCTTACAACGTCGATGACATCATCGGCACCCTCGACAACGGCGTCGAGCTTCGCCTCAGCCACAAGTGGCCCGTGCGCAAGCCTCGCCCGTACAACGAGAAGCAACTTCCTACCATCCCGCTCAACACGGGAATGCGTATCCTGGATGGTTTGTTCCCGATCGCCAAGGGCGGTACGGCAGCTATCCCAGGTCCCTTTGGATCCGGCAAGACCGTGACCCAGCAGTCCTTGGCCAAGTACTCGGACGCACAAGTTGTGGTCTACATTGGTTGCGGCGAACGCGGCAACGAGATGACGGAAGTGTTGGACGAGTTCCCCGAACTCCCCGACCCCACCAACGAAGGTGAGCCCCTGATGGCCCGCACCTGCCTCATCGCCAACACGAGCAACATGCCCGTGGCGGCTCGTGAAG
>JBFJXT010000139.1:0-5871 GCA_041623015.1 Thermoplasmatota archaeon
CAGCGACGCCAGCTCTGCGGTGGCCACGCTCAAGAAGCGAGTCGATTCCAATGATGAATCGTCCGAGATCACCCTCGGACTGGTTCGCAATACGATCTACACGCCAAGCGAATCTGATCCGAACACCTTCGACACCAACACCGTGTTCAAGGGAAGCTTGGGCGTCAAGACCCTCGCCCTCGTCGAGGGAACATGGGATCTCTCGCTGCGCGTTGCCGATCGATTTGGCGCAAGCCATGACTGCACCGATGATCGCACCCTCGAGGCGACCGCGGACGACGACGAGAGCCCCATTGTGGTGTTTCCAAACGCTGACGATGATGGCGTCATCATCCTGAAGACTGGCCAGCACCTGCAACCGCAGGTATCCGACGCGCTTCTAGGCGCCGTGGAATATCGCGTAGACCGCATGCCCCCTGGCAAATTCTTCGCCCTGAAGGCACCGTATTCGTTGAGTTCCCAGAGTTTCTTCCCGGGATCCAATGAACTGACGATTCGTGCCCACGACCGAGCTGGAAACCCCATGACGGAAGTGACCCACACGGTCCTGAAGGACGAAGACGCTCCCGAGTTGTCTGTGTCCTTCCCCCGCAGCGAGTCCTTCTACGTGGGCGCTTTCACGCCGATCAACATCACCGTGGAAGATCTCAACGACTACACCGTGGTCGTGCGGTTGCAGGGCGTCACCTCCACCTTCGATGGAGTAGGCGGCGTCGAGACCTCCAAACATGTGCCCTTTGCGGGTTCGTTCTTGGGCCAAAGCCAATTGGTAGTCACTGCCACGGATACGTTTGGAAACAGCGCTCAATTTGCCCAACTGGTCAACGTGACCAATGTGGAAACCGCAGCGCGCATCCTCAGCATCGAAGTGGTCGAAGAGAACCGCATCGTCGGAGAAACAGTCGAGCTAGAGGTCACCATGGAGCAAATCGACGGGCTTGCAGAGATCAACTTCACGGTCTCTGAAAGCAAGGCGCTTGGCAACATGACCACGCCAATGAACGGCACCGTGTCCGAGGTGTTCCCAATCGAGAATCTCCTCCCTGGAACGCACGTGTTGACGATTCGCGCCGAAGCGGACCCCGATGTGATTCTCTTGGACGCCCTCAACCTCACCAAGGAAGTGACGGTGGAAGTGTTCCTGGCTCGCGTCCACGTGGGTGACGATGCATACCACATCCGCACCAATCAACGCGGTTTGCCCAATGCCGCCGTAGGACCCGATGGCAAGGCATACCCGCTTGAGCTGGTGGAGCACGGCGATCACAGTGTGTTCACCTGGGAAGCAGAGGGCGAGACATTCTTCTTTGACCCAGCCGGCGAACGAGACCAAGTGTTCAGCCCTGAGGAAGAGACCACGGACACCGATGACAACGATGCCCCCGGCCTCGGCGTGATGCTGATGCTCGGAGCCTTGGTGGGAATCGCATTCGTGATTCGCCGCCGCAGTTAGGCGCCCAGCGCCGCTAGCGCACTCCCATTGTCCCCCTTTCTCCAATTCCTTCCCCCTTTTATTCGACCACTTGGTAAGTGCGGCCGTGTCCTTCGATTGTCGCTTCCTCGGGGCGGCCCAAGATATTGGGCGCCTGGGTTTCACCACCGAGGTAGACGACCTCCGTTTCCTGTTTGACTATGGCATCGCGCCAGATTCTCCCCCGGAGTATCCGTTGCCTCCCCCGGCCATTGATCAAGTGTTTCTGACCCATGCCCACATGGATCACTCGGGACACATACCGTGGCTCGTTGGCCGCATGGAGAGCACCATCATGACGACGCCAGTGACGGCGGAAGTCTCGACGCTCATGCACCACGATGGCCTCAAGATTGCCCGCAGCGAGGGCTTCCCTGAGCCATTCTCGGAAAAGGACATCGCGGCGTCCCAGGACCTCTACGATTTCATGGACTTCAAGCACCCGCGCCACATTGGCCCGGTGCGTGCACAATTCCACAGCGCCGGCCACATCCCAGGTGCAGCCCAAGTTGAGCTGCAAACCGGCAGTGGCAACATGGTATTCACGGGCGACTTGTACACCCGACCCCAGCGCCTCGTTGGCCCCGGCAAGCCAGTCAAGTGCGATGTTCTGTGCATGGAAACCACATACGCAGGCAGGGAACACGAGGACCGGCGGGAAACGGAGCGTGCATTCATTGACGCCGTGGACGACACGGCCCGAGGCGGCGGCACCACCATTGCAGCCGCGTTCGCTGTTGGCCGCGCTCAAGAGCTGGCCATGGTGCTTGCGGACCAAGGCTTCGAGGTCTGGATGGACGGCATGGCTCGCCGCGTGGCGCAGATTTTCTCCAACCACCCGCAATTCTTGGCAGACCCTGGCAGGTACCAGAACGCCATGAGCCAAGTGAAGATGATTCGCAACCACCGCGGCCGAGGCATCGCACTAGAGCGGGCGGACGTCATCATCACCACCAGCGGCATGCTCGACGGCGGCCCGATTCTGTACTACATGGATCGGCTGCGCAACGACCCCAAAAGCCTCCTCGCCCTCACCGGCTACCAAGTGCCCGGCACCAACGGCCGCAGGCTCCTCGACACGGGAAGCCTCGACCTTGACCCCCGCGACCCAGGCAAGAAGGTCCACAAGGTCTCGACGCGGGTTGAGAAGTTCGACTTCAGTGCCCACGCCGGCCACAAGGATTTGGTCGACTTCGCACGCGAAACGGGCGCCGATGACATCGTTTTGTTCCACGGCGATCACCGCGAAGATCTAGCCCCCGATCTATCGGACTTTGCCAACGTGCACATGCCGATGATGGGCGACGACTTCCGACTGCGCTAAGCTGGGCCCGGCTGCGCGGGTTTGGTGGCAAGAAAGCCATCCCAGCCCTCTTGGAATCCAAAGTCGTCAAACCCACCCAAGTGTTCGGCGGCAAACCCAGCGGCAGCAAGGGCATCCATCACCCAAGTGGGATCCATGAGCCGGAGCCGGTGCACTTCCTGCGTGTGCCTGGTGGTTCCATCGGGTTGATTGCGCCAGGTGTCGATGGTCCGAGTCAGCCAGCCGTCCGCCTCTTCGGCTCGTGCCTCCACGCGCCAGCCCTTGCCAGCTCGTTTGGCCTGGGTGGGGCCGTTTCCTGCTCGGCCAAGGGTTGCCACGTCAAACAAGAACACACCACCGGGATTCAGGGCGTCGTGGATGCGACGGAATGCCGCCTGCACGTCGGCTTCGCCGTGCTCCACGAAGGCATAATTGAACACCTCCCCCACCGCCGTCACCGCATCGCACCGAGGAATTTCCACGGCAAATGCATCCCCGACTGCTAGGGTCGCTTCAGGCACCACGTGTGCAGCCAAGTCAATCATCGCCGGCGACAGATCCACGCCATGTCCCGAAAAACCGGAGTCCAGCAAGGCCCGAAGCAAGGTGCCCCCGCCGCAACCGAGATCCACCACGAGGGCAGGCGGCGAAACAAAATCGTGCAACATCCTTGCCGCGGCCTCGGCAAGATCCGTGAATCCATCCTGGTGAACGAAGGCAAGGTCTTCTTCGTAACCGGGCACCGAGGCCATGCGCGGCCGAGCCTCAACGCTGGCATAACCTTGCGTGTCTCCTGTCCCAGGCGCCATCACATGGTCCAAGTACGTCGATTCCCCCTCCCTGTCTGCCCCGATGAGCTTCCGGTTTCTGCATGTGAGCGACACGCACCTTGGCTATCCACAATATGGCCTCAAGCAACGGGCCGTGGATATCGCCCGGAGCCTCAAGGCCGCCCTCCAGCACGGCGTTGACGAAGGCGTCGATTTCATTCTCCTGTGCGGGGACTTTTTCGACCGGCAAAACACCAGCCCGGACCACTTCTTGCACGCCACGGATTGCCTACAAGTTCCCCTCAAAGCAGGCATCCCAGTCTATGCCATCGCCGGCAACCACGACACCACGTTCTGGAGCCGCAACAGCAGTTGGCTCGACGTGCTCAACGAAACTGGATACTTCGACCTCCTTGCACCCACCTTCGACACCCAGAGTGTCAGCCTCGATCCCTGGGACGAAGACGCACGCACGGGCGCCGTGGTGGACGACCCGCAAGGCCGATTCCGCGTCATTGGCGTGCCCCACTTAGCCAGCCGAACCGCAGCGCTCGTGCCCGCAATCGCCGAAGCAGTTCCCCAAACCGATGCAGAGGGCGGACCCAGGCCATGGACCGTCATGATGATGCACCTTGGCCTCACGGGACAAATTGCCAACAGCCACGACGCTCTGGAAAAAACCGCCTTGGACCCCCTTCGAGGCAAAGTGGATTACGTGGCTCTTGGCCACTATCACAAGCGCTACGACGTGGATGGCTGGATTCACAACCCCGGCGGAACCGAGAACCGCGACAGCCACGAAGTCACAATGGAGCACGGGTACTACCTCGTCACCGTCCCCGACGAGGGCCCCCACCAGATCCAATTCTTTGAGGGCCTTCGCCGCCCCTATCACTTGCTCCACTGCAAAGTGGACCCGGATGAAACCCGAGACCGCCTCAAGGACCGACTCACGGCCCTCGTGAATGAATTGGACTTGGCCCCCGAGCCCCTGGTGAGCATCACCCTCACCGGCACCACCACCGACACCTATGCGCGGTTGGATGTGAATGGCTTGCAAAAGGAACTCACCGACGAATGCGGCGCCTTGCTGGTTCGGCTTCGATCCGAGATGGGTCGAAATGACATTCACGTCCCAGTCCGCCCCGACGCACTCGACCGTGCGGCATTGGAATCCGATGTGCTCCACGGCAGGCTGGCCGTCACATGGGGCGAGTTGCCAAAAGAGACCGCAGACCACGTGGTGCAGTCCATCATTGATCTCAAGTCGGGTGCTCTAGAAGGCACGGACCCCGAAGCGCTGTATGCAGTTCTGGAGACCCTAGACGCGGCCACGGCAGCAACGGAATCCGAACAAGAACCCGAACCCCAAAAGCAGGAGGCAGCAGCGTGATTGAATCAGTCCACCTTCGCGACTTCAAGAGCCACGAAGACACCGTGGTTCGATTCCAGCCAGGCGCCAATGCATTGCTTGGCCAAAACGGCGCCGGCAAAACCAGCGTCCTGCAAGCCATCGGTTTCTGCTTGTTCGACGCTGGCCCCAAACGCGGCACCGAGTGGCACCGCAAGGGCACCAAAGGCGGCAAAGTGACCGTCACCTTCCACGACAAAAACGGCACTCGGCACGCGGTTGAACGGCGCCTTGGAAGCACCAGCGGCATCAAGCTCCTCGGCCCCGACGGAGTGCTTCTCGCCACCAGCAAGGATGAGGTCTATCTTCAACTTCGAGGCCTACTCGGGTTGGACCCCACGGAAGATCTAGCCAAGCTTTGGAATGAACTCATCGGCGTGCCACAAGGCCACCTGACGGCTGCATTCGGGACCACCGCCATGCCCCGACGTGCTGTGTTTGATGCGGTGCTGCGGGTGGACGATTACAAAGCTGCATCCGACCAACTCAAGCCGACCCACGACCACGCCAAGCAACGGGTGGATGAGGCGCGAGATCAGTGCACCATTCTTGCAACTCGCCTCGAAGGCGCCAAGGATCGGCTGAGCACCGTGCAGGCCCTTTCCAAGCAATGCAAGGCCCAAAAAACAGTGGTCTCCCAATCGGAAAAAGCGGTGCACGCATCTGAAGCTGCCCTCGCCAAGGCCAATGCCCGCCTAGAAGCTGCCAAAGCCTTGCAAGATGCTGCCAAAGAGGCAGCAACAGCCCTCGCAACGGCGCAGTCCCAGCACAAAGCGATGACCGACCGCCTCGCTGAAGCCAATCAATCCATAACCTGGCTCACCAGCCATAAAGACCGAATTGATCGACTCGCCGCCGCTACGCAACTCTTGGAGCAAGACGCCGAATCGATCCAAAATGCCCGCGCCGCCGTCAC
>JBFJXT010000140.1:0-5844 GCA_041623015.1 Thermoplasmatota archaeon
ACTTCTTTGCTCTTGGCGGGCACAGTTTGCTCGCAGCGAGAATGGTAGCCATCGTCAAGGGCTCTCTGAACTGTTCGCTGCCGCTTCACCATGTGTTTTCCACGCCCAAGCTCAGCGACTTGGCCAAGGTGATTGACCAGCTTGATCCTCAATCTCCCACCCAATCCCGCGATCCCCCTGTTTCCCTGGAAAACCGAGATTATGTGCCCCTTTCAGCGGCACAAGAGCGCATGTGGTTCCTGCATCAAATGGACCCCACCAGCCCCGCATACAACATGGCGTTCGTCCATGAACTCAAAGGCCCGTTGGACCGAGAAGCCCTTTCCAAAGCCTTGGATGCAGTCGTTGCGCGCCATGAAGCGCTTCGCACGGTGGTTCGAGAAGTTGACGGGAAATGGGTCCAGTCTGTGCAACAAGCCGCATCGTCGACGGTGAGCCTCCAGGCTCAACCCGTTGATTTCGCAGCGTCGGAACAGCCCTCCAAATTCGAGTCTCTCTTGGTTTCGGAGGCCTCCAAGCCATTCGATTTGACCACTGGCCCGGTGCTACGAGCAGCACTCTTCCAACGGGCATCCGACGACCATGTTCTGTTGTTGACACTACACCATTTTGCCTTCGATGAGCACTCCCACCAAGTCCTTCTTGACGACCTCGCCACGGCCTACGCAGCGGCCCAATCTGGAGCCCAACCCATGGAGCCTGCTCGCTTGCAGTATGGTGATTTTTCTCACTGGCAATCGGTGCAAGATGCGGCACACGCAGCAACCACAATTTCCGCGTGGGGCGAACGCCTCCGTGACACCTGCCCACTGGATTTACCCGGTGCCGCCCCTCAGCCCACCACCCCCACGTTTGGTGGCGGGCACCACGCTTTCTCCTTGAATGCAAGTGGCAAGCAGATTCAATCCCTTGCAGCATCTGCTTCGGCTACACCGTTCATGACCCTCCTCGGGGCCTACCAAGCCACTCTGCACCGATTGACGGGGCAGTCTGATTTCGTTGTAGCAGCTCCTAGTTCCGGCCGCCCCGATGACGCTTGGAATGATGTGGTGGGCATGTTCGTCAACACCCTGGCGATTCCAGCCAAGATCCACGAATCTGCGCCATTCATCGACCACCTTCGTAAGGTTCGGGCGTCCTGTGTAGATGCCTTTGCCCATGAGGTTCCGTTTGCTGATTTGGTCTCGCACATGCACTCGACATATGGCAATCAAGTCGGAGATTTGGCGCAAGCGTTCTTTTCGTTTGAGCACGCAAGCCCAGCGCAATCGCTTGGACCTGAAGTGTCCTTGACGACGCGAATGGTCCCGACGCCCACGAGCAAATTCCCCGTTTCCCTATTCGTCCAGCAGGTTAATGGACAACTTCAGGCAACCCTCGAATACAGCACAGACCAATTCGATGCCGCTTGGGCTGCTCGGTTCGCCGACGCATTCCAATCCGTCCTAGACGCTGCCCTTGGCGACCCCAATCAAACCGTTGGCGCGTTGCCACTTCAAAGTGAAAACGCCATTCAATCGCTCCTTTCACTCAATCCGCAAGCCTCACCCATTCCCCAAGAACGAGTGCACGAACGGGTGCGCCAATGGTCAACATCCGAACCGGAGAGCCTTGCCATCCAGTGCAACCGATCAAGCTGGAGCTACGCGGAGCTAGATACCCGAATTGACGCCATCGTTGATGCTCTGCGAAATTCAGGTGTGCCCCCGGGCGGGCTCGTGGGCGTATGCATGGAGAGAAGCCCTGACTTGGTGGCAAGCCTCCTAGCCATTCATCGACTTGGCGCCGCTTACGTTCCCCTCGATCCTGACCACCCGGCGCGCCGCACTGAACTTGTGATTCAGGATGCAGACCTAGCTTGGGTGCTTTGTGATGCCAAATCTGAAACCGTGCTTCCTTCATTCGTTAGCGCCATTCGAATAGACGGTGGAGGAATCAATTACACGGAGCGGACTGGTCAAAACCCGGCCCCTGAGTCCCCCGCGATTCCGCAGGACCTCGCCTACGTCTTGCACACCAGCGGCAGCACCGGCACCCCCAAGGGCGTCATGGTGGGCCACGAGACCTTGTCCAACTTGCTCGAGTCGATGCGCACGACCCTGAGTGTTGAGCCAACCGATCGGGTTCTTGCCATCACGACGGTGAGCTTCGACATCGCCGCCCTCGAATTGTTCTTGCCACTCACCCAAGGAGCCGCCTTGGTGCTGGCGACGCGAGATCAAGCATCCGATCCCACGAAGTTGGTACCCTTGATGGACGACGCCACCATCATGCAGGCAACTCCTGCAACATGGCGCATGCTCATTGAGAATGGCTGGACCGGACACGATGCGTTACGCGCTCTTTGCGGCGGGGAAGCATTGCCCGTGGGACTTGCCCAAGAATTGGCAACGAGAACCAAGCAACTTTGGAATGTCTACGGCCCCACGGAAACCACCATTTGGTCCACCGTCCACGAAATCGACCCCGCCGCCGACGTGGTGCCCATCGGTAAGCCCCTGGCAAACACCCACACGTATGTGCTTGATTCCATGAATCGCCTCGCCCCGATTGGAGTTCCTGGCGAGCTTTGTATCGGCGGTGCGGGTGTTGCCAAAGGGTATCTTGGAAAGCCAGAGTTGACTCAGGAACGATTCGTAGCCAATCCATTCCAGCCGGGCAACCTCATGTACCGAAGCGGCGACCTTGCCAGTTGGAGCCCAGAAGGCCACTTGTTGTTCCACGGCCGACTGGATCGACAATTGAAGGTGCGTGGATTCCGTATTGAACCCGGCGACATTGAGCATGTCTTGCAGCAATTGCCCGGTGTTCGAGAGGCGGTTGTGGTGGCACATGGCGAGCGAGAGTCGGAACAGAGTCTCGTGGCGTATGTAGCCACCGAGGAAAACGCTGAGTCGTTGCGACAACAAGTCCGCTCACAGCTTCCCGAATACATGGTGCCGGCGACGTTCGTCATTCTCGACGCGCTGCCCTTAACCCCCAACAATAAGGTGGATGTGAACGCGCTGCCAGAACCGGGAGCCACGGAGCCAAGATCCCAGTGGACCCCGCCAACCACGGAGACGGAGCAAGCGCTTGCAGAACTGTGGCAAGACCTGCTCGCTATCGACCGCGTGGGCATCGAGGACCATTTCTTCCAACGGGGCGGCCACTCTTTGTTGGCCACGCGATTGGCTTCACGAATTCGAAGCACGCTCAACGTGGAAGTGCCCCTCCGTGATTTGCTTCAAGCGCAAACCTTAGCGGCGCAAGCCACCTTAGTCGATTCACTGCAACAGCGCATCGTGTCCGTGGACGTGGTGGAATCCAATGCATTGAGCACCCAACAGCAGCGCATGCTGTTCTTGCATGAATTAGATCCAGAAAGCGCCGCGTACAACATGGCGGTGGTGCGGCGGATACAAGGCCCATTGGATGTTTCGATGCTTGAATCGGCACTCGCCGAAGTCGTTCATCGTCACCCGACCCTCAGAACCGTTTACCCCCGCGACGAGGACGGAGAGCCCACGACGGCCTTGCTCCCAATCGACCGGATCATGATCCCTGTGGAGTCGGCGCCCGATGTGGACGCAGCAAAACAAATCCTGAAAGCTCTCGCCCACCAGCCATTTGACCTGGCCGCCGGGCCAGTGATGCGACCCCACCTTGTGCAATTGGATCGCCAAGACCACGTGTTCCTCGTTGGCATCCACCACATTGCGTTTGATGAGTGGAGTGAAGCGGTGTTCCTACGCGATCTTCTCACCGCATACGAAGCACACGCCAACGGGACCCTGCCCCGCTTCAAGCCGTTGCCAAGTTCCTATGCACGACATGCTGCCGAAGCGGACGCCAAGCTCAACAACGGCGAATGGGACGAGCAAATGGCTTACTGGACCCAGCAGCTCGCATCCCTGCCACCCCTAGACATTCCCACAGATCATCCCCGACCGGCCACACCCAGCCATCAAGGCGCCACAGTCCCCGTCCACATTCCGCGCTCCGTGCTTGCGGAGCTAGAGGGTCTTTGTGCCGGTGAATCAGCCACCCTGCACATGGGATTGCTATCCGCCTGGCAAGCCCTGCTTGGTCGTTACTCGGGCCAGGATGACTTTGCCATTGGCACTCCAATTTCAGGCCGCACCCAAGCCGAAACCCACGACTTGGTTGGCTTCTTCGTCAATACCTTGGCCCTCCGTGCGGACCTGAGTGACGCGCCGTCCTTCCGAACGCTCTTGCAACGCACCAAGGACACGGCGTTGACCGCCTACGCCCATCAAGACGCTCCCTTGGATCGCCTCGTGGAGCACCTTGGCATCGAGCGGGGAAGTTCACGAACACCTCTGTTCCAAGCCACGTTCCTCCTACAAAATTCGCATGAAGGCGCCAAGCCCAGCCAAGTCCAGGCTGCCGAGTGGGTGCCTTTCCAGGTGGATGCGGCTACCGCCAAATTTGACCTGACTCTAGCGCTCACGGAACCAGAAAACAATGACGACGGGATGCAAGGATTCCTCGAATTCAGCACCGACCTCTTTACGCACGATACCGCCAGCCGAATGGCCCAGCACTTCGTGGCGCTCCTCGAATCCCTGGTCACCCAACCGGATCAAGCTGTGGGCCACGCCCGGATGCTCGACGCAAGCGAAGAGGCCCGCATTGCCGAATGGAATCAAACCCAACACCCCTTGCCCGCTAATCCGGTCTTGCATGTTCTATTCAGTGAACAAGCCAAGGCAACGCCCGATGCCCCGGCGCTCATTCAAGGCCAATGCAGCATGAGCTATGCCGAATTGGACGCTGCTTCGACCGCACTTGCGCACCAACTCATTGGCCAAGGAATTCAACTCGGAGACCGCATCGGCATCGCCACCAAGCGGTCCATGGATACCACGATCGCTGTCTTGGCCGTCTTGAAATCTGGTGCCGCATACATCCCGATTGATCCGTCGTATCCTCGCGACCGCATCGCGTTCATGGTGGAAGATTCCGAGCCACGCCTCATCTTGACGCACACGGAATTGGCTTCGAACATCCCTGTAGACTCAAGCCAATTACTCAATCTCGACAACCGCCCCGACGAGGCCGAGTGGGACACGAGCGCAAATTTGCCAACGGTCTCGCCCAACGATTTGGCATACATGATCTACACCAGTGGCAGTACCGGCCAACCCAAGGGCGTGCTGCTGGAACACCTCGGCGCCGCCAACCTCGCCATAGCCCAGCAAAAATTGTTTGGCGCTGGCCCTGGAGACCGAGTCCTACAATTTGCAAGTGCCAGCTTTGATGCCAGCGTTTGGGAGTGGCTCATGGCACTCAGCCACGGAGCCGCACTCGTCATACCGCCCGAAGGTGTTCCAATAACGGGAGACGACCTCGAAGCAATCCTGCGCGACCAGCGCATTACCGTCGCAACCCTTCCACCCACCGCCCTTGCCACCCTTTCGACGGAGTCCAGTTTCCCTGATTGGCACACCCTCATCGTAGCGGGAGAATCCTGCGCGGCACCGCTTGTTCAGCATTGGAGCCAGGGCCGAAGATTTGTCAACGCTTACGGCCCCACCGAAACCAGTGTTTGTGTCACCGCGCACGAGGCCGAGGACCCCCCGCGACGTGTCCTACCCATTGGCCATCCATTGCCCAACATGGAAGCCCACGTGCTCGATGGCATGGGACAACCTGTGCCCATTGGCGTGCCCGGTGAACTGCATGCTGGCGGAACCGGCTTGGCACGAGGGTATCATAACCGCCCTGAATTGACCCAAGACCGATTCATTCCCCACCCCACAAAACCAGGCGCCCGATTGTACCGGACCGGCGATTTGGTGCGCCGCTTGCCCGATGGCCAATTGAAATTCCTTGGCCGCA
>JBFJXT010000141.1:0-5839 GCA_041623015.1 Thermoplasmatota archaeon
AATTTTCCTTGGGCTGCCGCTGCCATGGTGAGGGCCTTGGCAGTGAGGTCGCGCTTCCAGGCGGGCGTTGTGAACAAATCGAGCTTGGTTCCGCCGCCGGCCAGTTTGTACACCATTTTGATGTCGTCCAACACATTGCGCAGGTAATCTTCTGCCGCAAGAGGGGCTTGATCTACGGGGCTGGGTTCGGGGAATGGGGTGGTGGTGGCAAGTCCCGTGCCGCCGGCGCGGTGATACATTTCCTCGGCCAAGTGGGGCAAGACGGGGCACAAGGCGGTGGCCCATTCGCGCACCAAATTGGCCAGCAACTTTGCATTGTTGCCACCTCGGCGTTGGTACCAGCGCAGAGTCTCGGGGACACTGTACACCAGTTCTCCCACGGTGGTGCGCAAATCGTATGCCTCGTAGGCGTCGCGGGCGTTTGTGAGGTGCTGGTTCCAGGACGCTGTGAGCCAAGCATCCATGGGACCATCACTGCCGGTGGCCGCGAGGGCATCGTCGGCGGTTCGGCCCACGCGTAGCACTTGGTTGCGGTAGGTCATGACGATGTCAGGATCCCACTCGATGTCCACGTGCGGAGATCCCACGTGGCAGTAGTAGAGGCGCATTGGGTCGACGCCGTACTTTTTGGCAGCGCCTGGAATCGGTTCTGCGCCTCCCTTGGATTTGCTGATTTTGGTGCCGGCTTTTTGGGTCACCCACCAGTTGACGTAGATGCCCTTGGGGCGCATGGCGGGGTCGTTGAGGAGGGCGACGTTGTTCATGACGTACACGGGGAAGTGCACGGTTTGGTGCTCCTTGCCACCGAGGTTGATGTCCACGGGGCCAAAGTGCAGCGCATCAGCGCGGACCTCATTCCAAACTTCTGCGAGCGGGGCGCCGTGTCCGTTAATGACGAAGTCAAAGAATGCGTCTGTCAAGTCGTCCACCGCGAGGCGGCCGTCGTTGACGTAGAGGCTGACCAAGTAATACCAAGAGTAGAACGTGGAGTCGGCGATGGGCTCAACGATCCAGTCTTGCTTGAAGGGGAAGGGGGTGCCGAGCCAGGAACCGCGGCGAACACATGCTCGGTCTCCAAACCAATCGAGGACATTGCTGATGTCGTCGGCGTATCGCTGGGGGTAAATGGACATGGACGCGGCGTGCGCCTTGGCTTGCTTGGTCCACTCGGGGTCGCTGTATGCGATGAAATCCTGGTCTGGGATGCGCTTGATGTCCACCAATTGCTGGTTGCGGCTGATGACGGTCTCACTGAATTGACGAAGCACGCGGCCATCGCCCGATTCCAAGAAATCCGCCTTGATTTGATCCTTCACTTCGCGAATGCGCTTGCCCGCGTAGGGGCCGCAGGCATCGGTGAGGATGCCCTTGTTGAATTCGTCCGCGTACACCTCTTCGGTGGCGGCATCGAGGGCTTCCTTGTCGTCTTGGTTTTGCACGTTGTGCTTGGCACATGCCACGCGAGCGGGCAAGTCACTGTAGCCTTCGATGGCCACAATTTGGGGCGGGTCGCCAAGGGACTCGGAGAGGCCGGCATCTAGGTACGCAGCCCAGTCGAATGGGGCGTGGCCTGGCACCGACATGACGATGCCGCTGGCAATGAGCGGGTTGACGAAGGTGCCTTGCACCACCGGAATTTGGGCGCCAGTGACGGGGGCCGTGGCGGTTTCGCCGATGAGGGCGGTGCCAGGGATCGTGATTTCGAGGGGCTCGGCGCGCTCGAATTGCCAGGTCAGTTTCTGTTTGCCTTGCTGGGAGACGCACCATACTTCGGTGGCGTCGTCGTCGCCCACCGCGCCGTCGGTCCAGACGCGCACCAATTCGTACTCGTGTTCAGGGTGAACCCAGAGGTTGGTCACACCGTACACGGTTTCGGGGCGGAGGGTTGCGCAGGGCAACACGATGGTGTCGAAGTTGTCGTCCGTGTCGACGAAGTCACCTGTGGGAATGGTGAATCGCAGGGCGACGAATTCTTGGATTTCAGCGCTGCCGCCTTGGCTAATGTCTGTCTCCGACTTGTCCACGGCGACAGGGCCGGCGATGGGGCAAAACGGCGCATAGTGGGGCTTCTGGACCAAGTAGCCGAGGTCATTGAGGCGCCTGAATTGCCATTGAATGAATTTCTGGTACCCCGGTTCAATGGTGGTACAATCGCGGCGCTCGTCAATGAGGAAGCCGAATTTTTTCCAGTAATCGTACTGGTACACGTGGGCAAAGTAGTCCACCACGGCTTGTGGGTCGGTGAGCGTTTCGATGTCGCCCTCAAAGCCATTGGATCGAAGGTAGTCGGTTTTCTCGCCGCGCTCAACGTCTTTGGCAAATGCGACGGCGGGGATGCCGGACGCATGGAAGCCGGCAGGGAACAAGACGTTGTGCCCAGTTTGGCGCTTGTAGCGAGCAAACACATCGGAGTAGGTGAATCCCCGCATGTGTCCCACGTGGAGGTATCCAGAGATACCTGGGTATGCGAAGTGAATGAAGTAGCTGGGCTTCGCGTCGTCGCGCTCGGCGTGCTGAAGGCCCGCTTCCCACCATTTTTGCTGCCACTTCTCGGTGAGCGTGTCCAGTTCCCACTCCGCCATGATAGGGCGGCGACTGGCCAACGGGGTTTCAAGGTGTTGTCCGGGCGTGTCTGTTCCCGACAATGCAAAATGGCTCTCAGGCATGCTTGCGTTCGTGGCCGATGACTTGCTTGCTGCGCGCTCCCGCATCGACGCCATTGACAAGGAAATCTTGCACTTGATTCAGCAGCGATTGGAAGCAGTGGATGCAGTTCGGGCAGCAAAATCAGAAGCCTCCCCCCTAGACCCCACCAGGGAGCACGAAGTCTTGGCGCGCTTGCAACAAGGCTCAATCATTGAAGATGGGGATGTGGAGGCAATTTTTCGAGCCATCATGGGCGCATCCCTGCGCAAACAAGGCGGCCTTCGAGTTGCATTCCTTGGGCCTGAAGGCACCTGGAGTCACCGCGCTGTGCAGGCTCGGTTTGGACGCGGAGCCGAAGCGGTCCCCTGCTCAGACTTGGATCGTGTGGTCGAAGCGTTCGTCGCGGGTGATGTGGGCCATGCGGTGGTGCCGGTGCAAAACAGCGCCACGGGGCCCATTTTGGAAGGACTTCGCTTGGTCCAAGGCAGCCCCGTGTCTGTGGTCGGGCGCATGGATTTGACCGTGACCCAAGGTCTCGTGGGGCCGGAGGGACCCATCAAGGTGGTACACAGCCACCCCCAAGCGCTGGCTCAGGCTCGACACGCCCTGCGAAGTTTAGCGCCAGATGCAAAATGGGTCTCCTCTGCAAGCACTGCGCAAGCCGTTCAGGATGCACAGCGCCTCCGGGAACACGCAGTTGCAGATGCCAAGTTTGCCGCATCGCTTGGATTCAATGTTCACGTTGAGGCACTTGCCACCAGTCAAACGAGATTCCTGGTGCTTGGCCATGAGGCAACTTGTGCAACCGGCCGAGATCGAACCTTACTCGTGTTGCGAGTCCGGGACGAGCCGGGCAGCCTCACGCAAGCCCTCAATGTGCTTTCAAAGGAGGGTGTCGATTTGCGGTGGGTGCAAGCGATGCCTTGCCCTGATGGATTTGCTGGCACTGAATTCATGATGGAATTGGCAGGCCACCGTGAAGAGCCGCGCATGTCTACGGCCCTCGGCGCGCTTCATGGGCAAGCGATTGCGTTGCGGATTCTCGGTTCATACCCTGTTCTAGAGGCCTAGCCCTAGCTAGGAATTGAAGGATTGGAAAGTGAGGACCCTGCGCCGGTGGGTGTGGTGGGGGGCTGAGGCGCAGGGGGTATAGGGATCCACAGCGTCGAGGCCGTGGTCAAGTGGGGGTAAGCAATGGGCAAGCGCGTTTGTGGCCTGGTTGGGCTACAATGATTGCATATTCCCCAGTGGTTTGACCGTTTCGGGGCGGCTCCCGATTATCCAAATTGTCGGAAGGGAACGCATTGATTCCCAACATATGCCATTAACCATAATATGGCCTAGCTGTTAAATATCCAATAATAAAATTAGAATTGATATTAAAGTATTTCTTGGAACCCTCGGGTCGATTCAAGCAGTTCATATCCTGGGGGTGGCTGGAACCCACATGTTCCGAGACCGCGTTCTCCAGCACTACCGCGAAAAGGGGTACACGCTACGAGAACGGGTCAAAGTGCGCGGACAAACTGGCGCCGTTCACGCTTGCGACCTAGTTGCGCAAGGGCCGCTTGGAAATCTGGTCATTCAATTCGAGGATTATGGAGGCTTCGAAGGGCCCGAACTGGAGGCCGTTCGCCGCATTGCCCGCGACGTAGGTGCAGTTCCTGTGGTCGCCGCAGAAGTTGTTGGAGACACCATCCGCCGCCACGCAGAGCGACAAGGCGTTGTGATTCTTGATGGCCCGGCCCTGGAAATCAGCCAGCCCGCAGAAGCTATCATGACACCAACCGGCGCCGTGGAGTATCCGCCGTGGCCCACTCTTGATCGCCCATTGCGCTCCCGCAGCTCCGAGTCGGAACAAGGCGTGGCTGATGCGAAGACTTCAACCACAGCCGAATGGCCCGTGGATGGCCGAAGTCTCGTCAAGCGCAGCGCGCCCATGGATCCCGGTGATGTCGACGCCTTGGTTTCTGAATGGAGTCAACAAGAGGTGCCGAGCCACTCGCGCCGCAAAGACCCTGGATTCTGGCAATACGACAGATCCAGTGCTTCTTCTGCACCAAAAGCCGAATCCACCGAGGCCCCAGATGAGGCCGAAGCCCAAGAAGCCCCCAAGTCTGGATTTGGCTGGCTCCAAGAAACGCGTGCAGAAGACGCCAATGGGATGCCGATTCGAACGGCGCCCATGGTTCGCGCTCGCTCCAATGAGCCGTTGCCCCATGAGGTCAAGCCATTCACGGCACCCATGAGCAACATGCAAAGCCAACAAAGCGCCAAAGCCATAGCGGCGGCAGAACGCCGTCGAAACCTCGCTCGAACCCTCGTTGGCTATGCTATCGCGGGCGCTTGTGCAGGTGGCGCGTTCCTAGGCGTTGGAATCTTCTTCGGCGCCTTCTGACGCCTTCGAAGGGTCAACAACGACAGCCATTCGATCCAAGCCGGCGCCAGCCACTTGCGCCATCACGTCCTTGCGCATGCGCTCCAGGACCCACTCCTGGAATGTGGTGCTCATTTCGTAATCTTGTGGAGGCGTGGGGACATCCGATTCGCCAGCCATCACTGCCCGTTCGTACTCGTCCCAAATTTCGGGCCGCTCCACCATGACTCTGGCGAGACGGCCTGGGTTGAAAACGGATGAGGCACGAAGGGGGTCTGAGGTCAGCTGCATTTTGCGATTGCCGGCGGTTCGGCGTCGGGTTCCGCTCAAAGGGGTTTTGAAGGAATGCTCTCCTGGTGAGGGTGGGATGCTTGAGGTGATGCCTTAGTGGCTGCAATGGCGGAAGAGCTGGCGAAGGGCCAGAAGGAAATCAGCGTCGCTGAATTCTTCGAGCGCAATCGTCAGATTCTGGGTTTCGACAGTCCCACCAAGGCGCTGATTACGAGTGTCAAGGAAGCCGTGGACAACGCACTTGACGCTTGTGAAGAAGCGAATATGCTCCCTGATATCGAAGTCTCGTTGACTCCCACCGAGCACGAGGGCGAATACACCTTGAGCATTGAAGACAACGGGCCGGGCGTCGTCAAGCGCCAGATGCCCAACATCTTTGCTCGTCTGTTGTATGGTTCCCGCTTCCACGCCATTCGTCAAAGCCGTGGCCAGCAAGGTATTGGCATCAGTGCTGTGGTGTTGTATGGACAAATCACCACGGGCCACCACGCCGTCGTCACGAGCAAAATTGGTCGCGGTCAACCC
>JBFJXT010000142.1:0-5810 GCA_041623015.1 Thermoplasmatota archaeon
CCGTGCCCTTCGGCACCTTCGTCGGCGGCGGGCCAGTCCCAATGCCTACCACCACGTTCGCCGACTCCCTGACCCTCACCCTCGGGGAGCAGACCCTAGAATTGCACTACAAAGGCCCGACACACGAACCTGGAAATTTGTTCATTTGGGCACCCGAGCAAAAGGTCCTGATGCTTGTGGATGTGATTTTCCCCGGCTGGACGCCCTTCTTTGAACTCGCCCTCGCCGAAGATGTTCGCGCCTTCATCGCATCCCACGACCAAGTGCTGGACTTCGATTTCACCACATTCATCGGCGGACACCTCACTCGCCTCGGGACCCGCGCCGACGTGGAAGCCCAACGAGACTATGTTCAATCCCTGCAAAGCAACGCCGTTACTGCCCTCCAAACCATCGACTTCAATGCCATCACCGTTGAAACTGGATTCGAAAATCCATGGCACCTATTTGCCACCTACCTCGAAGCCGTAGGCCACGAATGCGAGCGCCTCATGGCCAACGAACACGCAGGACTCGGTGGCTACGACATCACCCTCCGCAGCCACTGCGCCGTCATGGTGGAGAGCCTCCGAATTGACTAACGAAGATGTGCCGGCCAGCGCCTGCTGAGCGGACTCACCTAGTAGTGATCCCCGCAGCCATTCCACACCTCAGCGCCAGCCAGGGACGGAGTGGGCCATGATCGCTCCGCAAACATCGCCTCGGCAAACGCATCCATCTCTGCTTGTGACACAGACGATTCATGGTAAACATAAAAGCGAACCTCGTTCGAGTCACCATCAACAATCGCCCCGCCCCAGAAATCGCCCATGCGGAATTTGTCAAGGCCACCCGATGTGGTGGGCACGCCCTCTTGGACCCAAGTCGCGGTTCGAAGTTGCGCATTGCACGACTCGAAGCAACCGCTGAGCGCAAAAGACATCAGAACCAAGCAAACAACCAGCGAGAACCAAGTACGAATCACAACTGCCACCCCGCCATGCCACTGCAACGCGCCATGACGCTTAGCATCACCTAGAAATTCACGCCAAGCACCCCCGGACGGAGCAAAAACACAGCGACAGCCCCCGTCGATGGGACTTTCCACGCAGTGCGGCTCCCCCACCCATGGACCAACCAACCGCAACCCCGGAGACACCATGGGCAAAAGAATAAGCCGCGAAATGCGCGAAAGCAAAGACAAAATCCAAGGCGTCGCCCAACGCCAAACCACCCGCCGCAGCCCCACCGGCCCCCAACTACGCAACAGCGCAGCCGGGCAACGGCTAGCGGAGTTAAGGAAGAAGAAAGCGGAGCGGAGTTAGCGAAGGCGCTGCCTGCTCCTAAATTCCACTTCTCCAAAATCCCTCAAACGCTTCCGTGAGGCAATAGCACAACAGTAGTTGTGAAAAGTGGGCCCGCCCAGATTTGAACTGGAGTCTATACAACCCCAATGTACAAGGATACCAAGCTACCCTACGGGCCCATTGTTTAGCGTCCGGTTGTTAGCCGGATGGGGTCGCTGTCTCCGGCGACTCACATCCGGTATATGGTCTCTCCGCCCTGATGTCTCTGCACACGGCTTTTGATGGGGGTCGTGGTGCCTGTGGTAATGGCAAAGGTCGACGTGGACCACGGCCGTTGCATTTCGTGCGCGGGTTGCGTCGGTGTGTGCCCTGTGGATACGATTACGCTGTGGGGCGAACGCTTGACGGTGGATTCGGATCCGTGCATTAGTTGCGGCTTGTGTATTCAGTTCTGTCCGGTGGGCGCGTTGTCCATCGGTTCGGAGTATGGTGAGAAGCCGAGTGCGCGTCGTGACCGCGTGATTGTGGTGGAGTAGCATGGCTGAACTTTCTGGAAGTCCCGCGGATACTGTGTCGAATAAGCCGTTGCGTTCGCTTGCGCCGGGGACAATTCCTCGGGCTGTGGATTGCGAGGTGGATGTTTTGGTCGTGGGGCTTGGCCCGGGTGGCTTGATTGCGTGCCGGGATTTTGCTAAGCAGGGCTTTTCGGTTCTGGGTATTGACAGGAAGCAGGACATTGGTTCTCCTAAGCGCTGCGCTGAAGGCGTGTCGGATGAGGGGTTGGCGCATTGTGGCGTTGATCCGGATCCTGCGTGGGCCTATGGGCGCATTGAGGGAGCGGCTTTGTATGCGCCGTCGGGAACGCGCGTGGAGCTTGTTGGCCCGGACACGTATGGTTGGGTCATTGAGCGCAAGATTTTCGAGAAGCACTTGGCCCGTGATGCGATTTTGGCGGGTGCAAAGACCATGCCGAAGACGCAGGCGGTTGGGCTTCTCAAGGATAAGTCGGGCCGTGTGGCTGGCATTCGTGCTATGTTCATGGGTACCGAGTTTGATATTCGTGCCAAGTTGACGATTGGTGCGGATGGTATCGATTCATTCGTGGGCAAGTGGGCGGGTCTGAAGACCTTGAACCGTGTCCGCGATTACCATTCTGGTTTCCAGTACGAAATGGTGGGCGTTGAGGGCTTCGGCGAGGAGAAGTGGCTCCACTTGTACTTTGGAAATGACGTGGCGCCTAAGGGCTACGTGTGGATTTTCCCGAAGGGCGATGGGGTGTCCAATGTGGGCATCGGCGTTCTTGCCAAGGAGGAGTCTTGGGGCAATCGCGCTCAGGATTACTTGGATCGCTGGATTGAGAACAATCCGCAATTCTTCAAGAACGCGTCCGTGACGGAGCTGAATGGCAGTGGCATTCCGGTGAGTAGCCGTGTGCCCGAGCCGATTGCGGATGGCGTGATGCTCGTTGGCGACGCGGCGCAATTGGTGAATCCAATTCATGGCGGCGGCATCATTATTGCTATGCGTGCGGCGATGATTGCGGCGCGCGTGGGCGGCGAGGCGCTTCGCAATAGCGACGTGTCGAAGCCAAAATTGATGCCTTACGTGGAGGAATACTGGACCCAGGATGAGGGCGCTGTGACGGAGAAGTTGCTGCGCTTGCGTTATTTCTCTGAGAACCTCAACGACAAGGACTTCGAGCGCTTGGCCAGTATCTTGGACGGCGACGTGGTCTTGGAGTTGACCGAGGCAAAGTTCCCGACGTTTGTGAAGCTCATGCTGCGGCACTTCCCCAAGATGGCACCCTTGATTCGCAAGTACATGCTTGCGGTGCGCGACATGGAAGAGGCCAAGGCGCGCGCCGAGTGGGACGACGTGGACGAGTTGCTTGCGGCGGCTGAAGCTGAAATCACCCAGTAACCTGCATGTCTTCGTACGGCGCCTTGTGGTCCGCTCGCTTGCAGATGCTGCGCCCGGGCAATGCTGTCATGGCGGCCATAGCGGTGCTACTTGGCGGCTTGGTGGTCACGGGCACAGACGTTTTTTTGCTGCACTTTGACGCAGTGGGTGCTGCGGCGCTGGCGGCGTTTTTGATTACGGGCTTTGGCAATGTCCTCAATGACATCACGGATCGCAGTGTGGACGCGGAGGCGCATCCAACTCGGCCACTTCCTTCCGGCCGCATTTCGGTGCCTCAAGCGCAGACCTTTGCGGCGTTGCTCATTGGCTTTGGCCTCTTTGAGGCGATGGTCGCCGCCGGCTGGCCAACACTACTGTTTGCGGTGGTCAACGCGTTCATTTTGGGCGCTTATGAGATGCGATTGAAGGCCGTCGTGCTGTGGGGCAATGTGGTTGTGGCGTTGCTTGTGGCCAGTGCATTTGCCTTTGGCGCCGTCGCTTCTGGTGCGCCCGTGGATTCATGGGGACCCCTTTGGGCCTTGATGGCGATGGCGTTCTTGGCCAATCTGGCGCGGGAGGTGCTCAAGGATGTGCAGGACGTGGAAGCAGATCGCGCAGTGCGCAACACCTTGCCCATGGTCACGGGCACAGCCACTCCGATGCTGCTTGCGTTTTTCTTGGTCAACGTGGCGGTGGCGCTCTCAGCGTGGTCTTGGTGGAATGCGTCCTGGCCGCCATTTTGGGGCATTGCGCTCCTAGCTGCAGATGTTGTGCTGATGGGATCTGTTGCGTTTGCTTGGGTGGATTGTCGCTTGGCCCAGCAAGGACTGAAGCTTGGGATGCTCCTGGCGCTCGTGGCGTTTGGCCTTGGGCCTTTGTTGTGATCAGCACGGCACCTTCATGAGCGAGCCTCGTGTGGCGCACTTGTGCGATTTCGCCGGGCGCCTAAGATTCAGTGGGTAGAGGACTACATCTACCGCCATTTGCGCCACAGTCCGTTGCATTTTACGCTCATTGACCCCGACAAACAGGGCCCCCGCGCCGCAGCCGATATGGCAGAAGCGGCCATGGAAGCAGGCAGCCACGCCATTCTTGTGGGCGGCAGCACGCTCGACGATCCGCGTAAATTAGACCGGCTCGTGAAGCTCGTCAAGAAGCGCAGCGGCCTCCCAGTGATTTTGTTCCCTGGCGGCAGCACCCAAGTGAGCACCCACGCGGATGCGGTGTTGTTCATGCAGTTGCTCAACAGCCAAGACACCCGGTTCTTGGTGGGCGAACAAGTACGCGGTGCCCCCCTCATTGACAAGCTCCAGATGGAACCGATCCCCATGGGCTACATCGTGGTGGCTCCCGGCGGCATGGTGGGCAAAGTAGGCAAAGCCAAGCTCATCGAGCCGGACGACATCGACACTGCCGTCGGTTACGCACTCGCGGCGCAAATGTTTGGCATGCGCTTCGTCTACCTTGAAGCAGGCAGTGGCGCTGCCACTCCCGTCCCACCGCGCATCATTCGCGCCGTCAAACGAGCAGTCCAAATCCCGGTCATTGTCGGCGGAGGCATTCGTGACGCTGAAGCAGCCCACGACGCCATTCGTGCCGGCGCAGACGTGATTGTCACAGGCACCCTCGTGGAAGGCGCCGTGGACGTTCACAAAACCCTCAGTGACTTGTTGTTTGGTTTGGGTGAAAAGCTCAAGCGAGAGGTGCGCAGGCGCCTCGACATTGGCGATGATTACGCCGATCAAGTGGAGGAATCCAAATCATGAAAGCCAGCGCCGTTGCCCACCCGATTCAGGGCCTCATCAAGTACCACGGACTTCGCGACGTGAAGAAGCGCATTCCGTTCCACGACTCCATCAGTGTCTGCACCGCCCCCCTCACCACCCACACCACCGTTGAGGTGCTTGAAGCAGGCGAAACCAGTCACGCCATTATTGACGGAGAGCCCTGCACCGGCCGCCCCTGGGAACGCGTGAAAGCCGTGGTGGCTGCGGTCCAAGACGCCACGGGAGATCACCGTCCGTTTAGGATGGAGAGCCACAACGACTTCCCGCAATTTGTTGGCCTTGGATCGAGCAGCAGCGGCTTTGCGGCCCTCGCTCTGGCCGCCGCCCGCGCCTATGGCTGGGACGCGGATCTTGAAACCTTGTCCGAGGTCGCACGACTGGGAGCCGGCAGCGCTAGCCGCGCCATTACAGGCGGTGTTTCCGAGTGGTTAGAAGACGGTTCTCGCAGCTTCAGCCGCATGCTCATGGAAGAAGACGCCGTGGATTGGCGCATCGTCGTCCCCCTCGTCGAGCACGAAGAGCCCACGGAGAACGTCCACGCAGAAGTGGTCAAGTCGCCCTTGTTCGAAGCTCGCGTCGCCTACATCCCCGAGGTGCTAGACGAGATGCGAGCTGCCTGCCACACCCATGACTTGCACGCCATTGGGGCACTTGCCGAGCGAGACACCCTCAATTTGCACGCGGTCACCATGACCGGGCCCGGCGGCCACCTCACGTGGCAGCCGGCGACGGTCGCAGTGATGCAGACGGTGCGCCGATTGCGTGCCGAGGGCGTCCCCGTTTGGTTCAGCATTGACACGGGTGCAACGGCATACCTGAACACCGACAGCGCCCACGA
>JBFJXT010000143.1:0-5808 GCA_041623015.1 Thermoplasmatota archaeon
ACCTCGTGGCCGCTCGCGAGTTCCGGCCCACCCTCCGAGACAGCCGCCACTGGAGCGAAGCGTAACCATGCGTTGCATCATTTTGCTTAGCGGTGGCAAGGACAGTGTCGCTGCCGTCGAAGTGGCCCAAGGCCATGGCTGGGAAGTGGTCGCGGCCATGCGCATGGTTCCGGCTGAAGATGATGCGTGGATGTTTCACACGCCCAATTTGAACGTGGTCGAAGGCATCGCCGACGCCCTCGGCATCCCCCTCATCACGGCTCCCGCACGCGCCGATGCGGTGCTTGAAGTGCAAGACCTTGAAACAGCCCTAGCAGAGGCCAAGGAATCATACACCCTCGACGCCGTCATCAGTGGCGCATTGGCCAGCGAGTACCAACGCACCCGCATCGATGCCATTGGCCACCGCATCGGCTTACACACCTTTGCGCCTCTCTGGCACAAGGACCCCGACGCCTACATGGACGGCCTCATCAAAGGAGGCTACGACATTCGTTTCAGTCGGGTGGCCGCCGATGGCCTCGACGAAAGTTGGGCCGGTGCTAAACTGGACTCTGAACGCTTAACGCAACTGCGCGGCATGCGCATGCACATAGCCGGAGAAGGCGGCGAATACGAATCCCTAGTGCTGAATGCGCCTCATTTTCAGTACCCACTGCAAGTCACGGAGGCCTATGTGGAAGCCACCGCAAGCCGCGCCACGTGGCATGTGCGGGCGTGGCAAGCCCAATCCTGAGTGAATCTACGCCCCACGTCGTGTCGCTTTGATGCCCAAGTACCCCGCGTGACTGGCGCCAAGGATACTCACCAAACCCGCAGAAACCACGGGCAATTGATCCAGGCAAGACTCCGTGCAACCGCCGGCGGCACCGAGTAAGTTCCAGACCGTCATGACAAACGCAGCCCTGGCCAAGAACGTAAACATCAGCAGCTGCGCCCGCCCCAAGTCCGTGCGACCCTCGTTGGCACGATCTTCACTCATCAACAAATCAAACGGAGAGGCTTTTCGCGGCGTTGGGCGCACCAAATCAGGCGTCGCCTCTGCTTGCTCCAAGTGCTGATTGACCACACACGCCACCGGCCCCAGCGACAAAGGAACACATTGATGCTGCATCAACTCAGGGTCGCCAGTCAACGCCTTAGCATGGGACTTTGCCATACCCAACACTTCATTCCGCTTTGAAGCCGGCCACGCATGTTTGGCAGCCGTTTGCCGGACCAAATCATCCAGGTCACGCTCCACCACGTGCAACCGATCTAACGGCACCTGTCGCTTCCGGCTGCTGATGTACGCGGCACCCCCAAAGCTCGCCGTGGTGATGCCCATGAGGTACACCAAGCTTGAGTCGATGCCAATGTCAAGCGGTTGTGCAAAATCCTGCGCCATGCGAAGCCGCCAGAACGTCATGAACGTGGCCAAAATCAACACAGACCAACCAAGCGTGTAGGTGTGAGACAGGCTCCAACGGTTGTTGCGATTCAGGAAAATACCCCGCAAATCTCCCTGCGCCACCGCGCCAAAACCAACGAAAAACAGCAGCAACGCAAACGCATTGGCAAACCACATCCACTCGGGAACGCGGTGCAGGCTTGTTACCGCAACGATGCCCGTAGACACGCTAGAAGCCATCAAGACGCCCCCAAGAATTCGGGAAGCCTTACGTTCGTTCATAAGGACCGAATAACGACGAAGAATTTGTCCGTTGCCACTTCCCAGCGGCTAACCAAACACAAAGGGGAGGGATAGGGGGAAAAGGGATGCTCGGGTCAAAACCGAGCGAAGTTCAAGCGAGGTGCCCGTCGGATTAACCGAACAGAGCGCCGAGGCCGGCAGCAGCTTCGTCTTCCGAAACGCCTTCTTCCTCTTCCTCTTCTTCGACCGGGGCGGCCTCGGCAGCAGTCGGGGCAGCTCCACCAGCGACAGCCACAGGGGCGGCCGTTGCGGTCTCGATAGCGGCACCAATGTCGGCACCGTCGAGTGCGGCAACGAGGGCCTTTACGCGGCCCGCGTCGACGTCAACACCGGCGGCGGTGAGGATCTTGGTGATGGCTTCTTCGCTGACTTCCTTCTCGGCGCTGTGCAGGAGCAGCGCACTGTACACGTATTCCATGTAGTTTCACTCCTAGTTTTATCCGAACAGCGCACCGAGTCCAGCGGCTGCTTCATCTTCGCTCACTTCCTCTTCTTCCTCTTCCTCTTCAGCCGGGGCTTCAGATTCAGCTGCCACGGGAGCCGCGGCAACATTGCTGAGGATGTCAAGGTGACTTCCCAGACGGTCCTTGACGGCGTCCGAGAGGTCTTCTGGCTTCTTACCGAGACCCGCGAGGATCTTGGCGTAGGCTTCGGCAGCCGTGTCGGCTGCTTCTGCCAGGTCGACGCCGGATTCCAGCGCGACCGTGACCGCCGTGCGGTATGCACGACCAACCAAGGCTGCCATGGACATCTTGGTCGGGAAAGCGGTCATCAGGCTGACTTCGTGGGCGACGCGGACGCCGACCATGAGTTCTGCCAGGACCTTTTCTTCGTCCACCGCGAGCACATCGGGCTTGAACAGAGTGTCAAGCTCGAAGGCTGCTTGGAGGTCGATTTTGAGTTCGACGGGTTTGATTTCCAACTTGGAAAGCATGGTCGCCATGGCGGGAGCCACGACGTCGCCGGCCTTCACGGGGGTGGTGGTCTTGGTAACGACCACTTTGGGACCCTCGATCTTTGCCGGAATGCCGACCTTCTGGAATTCACCGACGATGGGACCGGGGCCAAAAGGCGTCGGTCCCTTCTCTACAACGATGTCGCAAGGAGCGACACCACCCGGGCGAACGGATGCCTTGCTGGCACCGGCCTGGAGGGTCTTGTAGAGCTTGAAGGGGTTGAGATCAGTGGAGACAACAGCCATTTGGCCATCGACCAATTCCGTCAAACCAGCCAGACCGGGGCGCTGCTTGCAGGCCTCCGCAATGGCGAGCTTCAGGAGTCGGTTCTTGGTACCAACCACATCGACACCAGACCGGAGGCTGGCGCGCATCTCTTGCATTTGGGGGCCGGGGATACCGCCAATCTTGGCGATGCCGACCACGGGCTTCTCGACGAGCATCTTGACGATGCGGTCGACTTCAGCACGCTTCCAAGGGGCGACACGGGCCTCCATCAGAGCCACCTCACGGAGGGGCCCATGCTCGTCTTGAAGTAAATCGAGTCGATGTTCATGCGGCCGTGCTCGAGACGGGTCTCGATACGCTTCATGAGTGCCTCGATGTTCTCCGCGATTTGCTCAACGGACATATCCTCATTGCCGATGATGCAATGGAATGAGCGCTTGTCCTTGCTGCGCACCTTGATGGTGTTCCGCAAGTTGGTCACTTGTCCGCTGGGGTCCGCGCCGGGAGGCAACGGACGAGGCATTTTGCCACGGGGACCGAGAACGATACCCAGGCTCTTACCGATCTGCGCCATGAGCGGCGCTTCGGCAAGGAAGTAGTTCATTTGGTTCGCGGTCTTCTTGAACTGCGCCTTGTTCTTTTGCAAGTCTTCGAACTCTTCTGGCTGGATGACTACATCAGCGACCTTGCGGGCCAATGTAGCACCCTCACCCTGTGCAAATACGCCGACCTTGGCTTCCTTACCGCGTCCATGGGGGAGAATAATCTCCTCATCGATGCGGTTCTTAGGAATGTTAAGATCCACGTTTTTCAGAGTGATAGCCATGTCGATAGACTGCGTGAACTTGCGCTTGCCCTTACCCTGTTCTAGGGCAGAAGTCACCGCTTCCACGATTTCCTGTTCGGCTATGATATCACCTCCGCAGTGCGGCGGCCGGGATAGCCCAGCCTCCTGCGGTAGAACCGTCCGACAAGGGTTTGCTATTTAGGGGTTGTTGGGAGGAAATGGGCGTTTCAAAACGTGGAGCCCTGCCCCCTTGCGAGTGCGGCAGTGGCGGCCTACAAAGCGGAGCCATCTCCGTTCAGAAGAGAATACCCTTGATTTTGAACCGCTCGGGTGCACTGGTATGGATTTTTCATGTATCCCGATTGGCAATTTATGTAGGCCTCGGAGTTTTGATTTTCTAGGTCAATCCCTGAAACAACTCATCCTCACTTCTATGCTCGCCCTTCTGTTGATCCCAGCCGCTAGTGCCGGTATTTCCCCCAAGGATCCCTCATTGGGCCTCCCAACGGAAACCTCCGCCGGTCTGCGAATTTGCGTCATCAACAACGATACCGGTTGTGTCACGGTGTTCCCCGGTGGGTTATGTTACTTTAGCATCCAGGACGGCGTCGTCTACTCCCGAGAGCGAGGCGCCGTGTGCGTGGATTACCTCTCCAACGGCTTGCGCGTATGCCTGGTGGACGGTAGCGGTTGCGTCGGCGCCATCTACGGGGATTGCCCCGTGTACACTTGGACGGGCTCCATCGCTCCCCTGGCCGTCGGTATCGGCGTATGCTTTCGAGAAGGTGGCGCCATATGCGACCAGGTGAATGCCGTATGCTTCCGCGTCCTGGAGCCCTACGAAGACGGCCTGTGCGCGTTGTGGGTGGCCCACCGAGCCCCCGTCGTCGGCGTCGATGACAAGCATGTGGCATGCTTGGAAATGGATATCGTGAATGACCTCATGCGGGAAGTTTACAAGCTCCTCGCGGCACCCCCGAATCAACGCGCCTGAGCGCACCATCACAGGATTCCAGTCAATAAAATGGAGGCGGCTGCCAATGACATTTTCATGGATCTGTTATTTAATGTTGGCGCACTTATATTCACTTGTAATCTTTTTCAACCAATTTAACGGTTGATTGTGAAATTTCTTGCAATCCAACATAAGCCACAGGATGCAACGCCCCGAGAATGCCGCCCGTGGCTCGAATCACAGTTGGCCTCGCTAGGAAATCCGATTGTCTATAACTAACACCATAATCGAATATTATCGACCCATCGCCCGCAAATAATGTAAATTATGAGGTCGTTTTATTAATAGGATAGTATTTAGGAACTGCCGAAGTCATCGAATACTCAAGATTACCTGTTTTAATAGTCGTAGATTCCCCATTGATGTCCTGCGCAAACTGGAATTCAGCCAAACTGGCATCCACGCCTAGGCCACCCCAAGCATCCAACAGTATAGGCCAATCCGTGAATGCTTCCAGGAGGTAGATGTTTAGCCCGCCATCGTGCGAGCCATTGCTTGGCTCAGCAAATGTATAGGCCACGGCCATCCGAACATCTTTTTGAAGTACGCTACCCCCAAGGAGTGCAGATCGACAATCATGAATGATGATAATGTAGGAGGCCGCAGTACTTTCTCCGACGCCTGTGAATCCAGGTGGCAAATAGGGCTTCATATCACGCCCAGACCCGTCGGTGCGGTAGCCGAAAGCAGTGCACTCCATCCCCTCAAGGTCCAGGAGCGCCGCCGAAGCCGATTCCAGAGCCGCCTTCGAGTCCCCTGGTTTCAAGGGATCGCCCGCAGCAGGAGGGCCACCGGACGACCCATTGGCCTGTGAATCTGCATCCCCCTCCAAGCCATCCGAGTTGCTAGGGTCGAGACATCCTGCAAGCAGCAGAAGTGCAGTTAACGCGCGAATTTTGATCATGGTAATCCGTGTGGGAGAAAGTGGCAACGACTGAAGGAATCGCCCTCAGCCAATGCGGGAGTTATTCAAAGAATGAGAAATTTTCCAGCGTTGAAACAACAATCTCAAAATCCATGAGTGTTCCAATCTTTTTTACTTATTTTCAGATTTGAATCGCCATTCAACCGCATCCCCCTCAACGAGGCCGAAGGCGCACGCCCCCACATCTGCCCTAGGAAGCCAGGC
>JBFJXT010000144.1:0-5787 GCA_041623015.1 Thermoplasmatota archaeon
CGAAGTGAAGAATTCGCGAGCGTCTGTGGTGCCGTGGTGCCACATCCTGCGAAGCGGATTTTGAACAGAGTGAAAAATCCGCGAGCGGAGGCGGTACGTGAGTGCCGCCGACTGCGATGCGGATTCTGAGCGTAGCGAAGAATTCGCAAGCGCCTGTGGTGCCGTGGTGCCACATCCTGCGAAGCGGATTCTGAGCGAATTGACCCCATTGGGTCAGCAGTCCCCCTCGCCGGGCCAGCCTGGGCCCGCGTTTTCCACCCCCTTCCACTCCCTTTTGTCGCTTGAATCGTGACTTCGCCCCTAGTGGGCTGGTCGCTTCCTAGCTTCGGCGTGACGGTGGTTTTGCGCCGCGTCGGTACCAATTGGAGACGCTTTCTAGCCGTGGCACGCGACGTTCATGGAACATGCCGAAATTGTGGGTGCGCACGTTCAGGTGTTCATTGCGCTGAGCGTAATGGGACGCGGCCGATTCTGGACGGGTTCGAGCCATGGGGTGCTCTTGGAGTCTCTTGGGCTTGGAGGTTTGCTTAGTCCCCATGGCCCCCACGCCCATTGGGCCGACTATGTCTGCCCTATACCTGAACATGTTCGACTATTTGCGAATTTTTCGCCCACTCGGGTCGAAACGTTCAACCCTGTTTCCTCCCATCGGCGTGTCCCGGTCCGGCGCCGCGCTGGACGGAGGCAGCTCAATGGTACTTTTTGTGGACTCAGTGGCGATTCTAGGAGCCGGCGTCATGGGCGCCCGCATTGCACAAGTGTTCGCCATGAACAACGTCAATGTGGTCGTGCGTGACATCAATGAAGATGCGCTGGCAAAAGGCCGCGCCGTCGTGGAAGCAGACCTAGACGAATTGGTTGCGTTCCATGCTGGAAAAGCCGACAAGGCGATTGGCGACTTTGAGCGCAAAAGTGGCGTGGAACTCTCTGAGGATCAGAAAGCCAAGGCCCACGAGAACCTCAAGCCCACCTACACCGCCGAGCGCCGCCAACGCATCCTTGACAAAATCACCTGGCAAACCGACTTTGCTGGCTTTGACAAGCTCGACTTGGTGATTGAGGCCGTCCCTGAAAACTTGGCACTCAAAGGCAAGGTGCTGCGAGAACTCTGCGAACACGTGGGCGACCACTGTGTGATTGCCAGCAACACCAGCACCATTGGCATCACCCAAATTGCGGCTGAACTGCCGGCCGAACGCCGGGGCCGCTTCCTTGGCGTTCACTACTTCAACCCGCCAACCACCCTCCCCCTCATCGAAATCATCCCCGGCATGGAGACCCGATACGACATCGCCGAGGACGTCATCAATGTGCTTGCGCCCATGCGCAACCACCGCTTCCCCCTCCTGCCCATTCAAGTCAAGGAGTGCCCCGGCTTCCTCGTCAACCGCATCCTCGCGCCCATGCTCCAAGAAGCATTCGCGTGCTATGAGGAAGGCGTTGCCAAGCCCAAGGACATCGACTTGGCCATGCAAGCAGGCGCCGGACTCCCCATGGGTCCCCTGGCGCTGGCCGACCTCATCGGTCTCGATGTGGTATTGCATGCAGGAGAATCGATTCAGCAACAACAGGGCGGGCCGATGCCGCAACGCCCCGTGCAAATCGTCAAACAATTGGTTGCAGCCGGACGCCTTGGGCAAAAATCCGGCCGCGGCTTCTACGAATACAGAGACCAGGACTAGCGTCCACGACCCCGGAGTGAAACAATGTCAGAATACATCAAGACCAAGATCGAAAACCGCATCGCCGTGGTCACCCTCGACCACCCGCCCGTGAACGCCCTGTCGCCTGCCGTGCTCAAGGAACTCAAATCTGAATTTGACGCCCTAGGCGGCAACGCAGAAGTGAATGCCGTGGTGCTCACCGGTGCCGGCAATCACGCTTTCTGTGCTGGCGCCGACTTGAAGGAATTTGCTGGCCTCAGCCCCGACCAAGCCAAGGAAATCGTCAGCCTTGGACATGAGGCCTTCAACGCCATTGAAGACTGCACAAAGCCAGTCATCGCCGCTGTCAACAACCTCGCCCTCGGTGGCGGCTGTGAGTTGGCCATGGCGGCGGACATTCGCATCAGCAGTGACCGTGCCCGCTTTGGTCAACCCGAAGCTTGGATCGGTTTGATTCCCGCCTGGGGTGGCTCCACGCGCTTGCCTCAAATCGTTGGCGCCGCCAAGGCCAAGGAATTGATCTACACGGGTCAGATGATCAACGCGCAGGAAGCCCAGCGCATCGGCCTCGTCAACAAGATTGTCCCCGACGGCGAAGAAGTGCGCGCCGCCATCGACATTGGCCGCATGATTGACCGCAAGTCTGCGCCCCTCGCGGTTCAAGCAGCCAAGCGTGTCATCAACGAAAACCTCCGCGCCACCGACCGCGCCGCTGCCCTTGCCAATGAGCTTGAGGCTGCCGGCGACTTGGCTGCCACGGAAGATCTCGTGGAAGGCATCACGGCGTTCATCGAAAAGCGCGCCCCTGAATTCGCTGGCAAGTAAGCCAGCAGTATGCCTCCTTCTTCGACCCTTTTTCCCTCTCCTTTTACCCTCCATCTGAACGCAGCTTCATCGAGTCCCAGCATGCCTTTCGAGTTCTCTCTCACCCCCGAACAACGCCTCCTGCGCCGCAGCACCCGCGCCTTCATGCGCACCGTCATCGAACCAGATTTGCCAAGCGACGATTGGTCCGGGCATGGTGGCGAATCGCCCCTGCACTTGGTCAAAAAAATGCAGGAACAAGGCTACTTCGGCATCCCTGTCCCCCGCAGCCTCGACGGTGCCGGGATGGGTGAAGTGGGCTATTGTTTGGTGTTTGAAGAAATCGCAGCCGTAGACAGCAGCCTCGCCACCATTTTCGGAGCCCACACCGGCATCGGCCTGGCGCCGCTCTACTTGTTTGGCAATGAAGACCAACGAGAACGCTACGTTCGACCCATTTGCCAAGGCAAGCACTTGGCCGCTTTTGCACTCACAGAACCGACCGCCGGCAGTGACGCCGCCAGCATCAAAACCACCGCAGAACGAGACGGCGACGGATACCGCATCAACGGCACCAAGATTTGGTGCAGCAACGGCAATTTCGCTGATACCATCGTGGTGTTCGCCGTCACGGACAGCACCCTCGGCGCCCATGGAGGCGTCACTGCTTTCATCGTCAGCAAAGACAACCCCGGCTACCGCGTCGGGACCATCGAAGACAAGCTGGGCATCAGGCACAGCAACACCGCCGAATTGGTGTTCGAGAACTGCTACGTGCCCAAGGAAGATGTGCTTGGCAACGTGGGCGAAGGCTTCATCGTCGCCCTCACCGCCCTCGATGGCGGACGTGTCGGCCTAGGCGCTGCCACCCTCGGGGCAACCAAGCGTTTGCGTGCAGATTGCGTTCACCGAGCACAGGCCCGGGAGCGTGAAGGCAAGCGCATCGGTGACAACCAAAGCGTCCAATGGATGCTTGCCGACATGGCCTCGGACATTCACTTAGCGGAGTACGCAGTCTATCACGCGGCGGAATTGACCGACCGATACTATGAGAAAATCGCCGCCGGGGAACCGGTCAGCCGGAGCTTGCGCGAACAAGTAAGCCGTGCTGCTGCAGTGGTCAAGATTCACTGCTCTGAAATGAGCGGCCGGGCGGGCGAGTCGGCCATTCGCATCTTTGGTGGCGATGGCTTGCGTTGGCGCTACGGCGTCGAGCGCGCCTTCCGCGACCAAGTGATTTCTGAGATTTACGAAGGCACCAATGAGATTCAACGGCTCATTATTGCCCGGGAATTAATGAGTGGTATTGGGGTGGAGTTGTGAGCACCGCCAAGCCCTTGCGCATCCTTGTCCCGGTCACGGGCGCATTCCATGGTCACATGCGTGTCAAGCGCAGCACTGGCACCCTCGACACCGAGGGCCTGACGCGCATCTTATCGGATGCAAGTGTCCGAGCCATTAGCCTCGCCAAGCGCCTTCATGCTCACGGTGCCGAATTGGTGGCGGTGCATGTGGACAAGGGCGGCGGCGAGGATATTCTTCGTGAAGCCCTTGCTTATGGCGTGGATCAAGGTATCCTCATCCAGGGCGCACCCCGCGAGCAAAGTGACGCTAGCGTTCGCGCGGCTACCATTGCGGATGTGTATCGACAACACGGGCCGTTTGACGCGGTGGTGGGCCCAGCGCGGAGTGAATTTTCGGGCTTCAGTGGAACCCTTGCGGCTGTGGCTGGACACCTCGACTTGCCATGCGTGGTGGGGGTGACGGACATCGCTCCCTCCGACGGCGGCTTCGAGATTGACTACTACAGTATCTTTGGCAAGTATCGCCTGCAAATCCCTCGGCCCTGCGTGGTCTTGGCTGGGGACGTAGAGTTGGATTACCCGACCAGTTGGGGCATCCATGATGCCTACCAGCAGCGCGGCGTTCTTCGGGTCCAAGCGGACCAGTACACAGCCAGGGCGGCACTCACGAAGCGGGTGCGCATTGAATCGGCTCGCGAAGCATCCCAAAGCGTCGAGGACGTCAGCGGGGAAACCCTCGTGCGTCGATTGCGCAGCCGATCACTGATTCCTGAAGCGGAGGTGGACTCGTGAGCGACGATGCCTGGGGCTTTGCCGATATGTACAGCATGGACTCAGGCAAAGAGTCCGCAGCCTCTCCATTGGAGGACGTTGCCAGCAATGACTGGCGCAACATCTTGGTCCTTGGCCGCGCCACCAAATCTGGCGTGTATCCCGAGACCCTTGCCTTGGTTGGCCGGGCTCGTTACATGGCGGATGAACTCGGCTGCCGAGTGGAAGTGTTGCTCATTGGCGAAGACTTGGAGCCCGCCACGGATGTGCTTCGCAAGTACCCCATTGACTCCATTTACCGCGTGCAAGGGCCGTCTTATGCGCCCATAGATCACACCGCCAAGGTGCTCGAAGCGGTGGTTCGCAAGCGCCGGCCCGAGTTGGTGATGGCGTTCCAGAGTCGCACCGGTGACGCGGTCATCGCGTACGCCGCCAGCAGGCTCGGCGTCGGCTTCGCCCACGGCGCCCTCAGCGTCGAGATCGATACCTACGCGCGGCGCGCCCGCGCCGTCCACGTGGCGACCAACACCCAGTTCCAGATCACCACGGAGTTCCAGCATTACCCACAGTTCGTCTCCGTGCAGCGGGGCCTGTTCCGGGCGCCCATGGAAGACCCGTATGCCTCCGTCAAGGTCCACGACATCGAGGTCGATGTCCGAGGCGTGGCAGCCATCGACGTGGTCTCCAAGAAAGACGTCGCCCCGGCGACGCTGGCAGAGGCCGAACGGGTCGTCGTCGCCGGCGCCCGCGTCCGCAACGTCGAAGAGGTCGCCGCAGCCCGCGGCCTCGCCGAGCGCATCGGCGCCGTCTTCGCTGTCACCCGCAGCGTCCGCGACCGCGGCCTGGCGGGCGATGCGCCGCTCGTGGGGCACAATGACCAGCACATCGCGCCGCGATTGCTGATCTGCGTCGGCGTCCGTGGCAGCCTGGACTTCACAGAGGCCATCACCGGCGACCCCGTCATTTGCGCCATCGGTAGCCAGAACAACGACCCCATCGCCAAGAAGGCGTCGTACATCGTGACCGGCGCCGTTGACGAAGCGACCAAGGCCGTGCTGGATTCGTTCTAGCGTTAGCTGAACCGGGGCATCGCGGAAGCATCCAGCCTACCGACGGACAGATCAAGGGGCTCGTGCAAAGAGTACGCCGCGATCCAGAACGAGTCCGCCACCGCGGCCGCACGGTCCACCTCGAACCCGTACGCGCCGGGGCCGGCTTCCAACGAGAGCCTGTCGCCGGGGAGC
>JBFJXT010000145.1:0-5773 GCA_041623015.1 Thermoplasmatota archaeon
ATGGCTTCGCCGAGGACTAGGTGTATGAAAAAGGAGGGGGACTGTGCCATGTGCCGTGCTTTTGGGCCTTTGGGGCGAGTGCCTTAGGGCGCTTTCTGGCGCGTGGCTGGCGTGCTAGGCTAGCTCGCTTTGCTTAGGGGCGGTCCCAGGTCCAGGCGTACCAGTAGACGTTGCAGGACACGGAGCCGGGGGTGGAGCCGATGACGGTGGCCTGGCAGGTCATGGTGTGGGTGGGGCCGCCAGCCACAATGAAGGATGCTGCATTGGAGCAGCCTCCCACGCCGCTGCAGCTGATGGAGCCTGCTGCAGAGGTGAGGGTTGCGGTGACGACTGCCGTGCTGGCCGAGGCGGAGACCTCGAATCGGAAGTAGCAGTTGGGGTAGCGTGGGTCAGGCGTTCCAGTGCATGAGAATGAGCTGGTGCATCGCATGTTGTAGACGCCGGTGTTGGCGTCGTGGGTCGAGCAGGAGCCGTTAGACGCTGCGGAGACTTGGGGCGTAATGAGGGTGAACATTACGAGTATACTTGTGAGGACGAGTGTTAGTCGCATCAAATTATAATTAAGAAACCGATAGTAAAGGTTTTGGGCCGATTAAGATGAACCACTTGGTTTAGAGATATGCATTTTTTAGGAAGCTAGGATTTGGGCTCGGGGCGGGGATGCTAGAACCCGACGAGCGCGGGTTTTCGGCTTGAGCTTACTACGGCACCAATCCGGATTTCCAGAACCTCTTCGGCTTGTCCCCCGTGAGATCACCCTTTACCAAGAATCGTGGCGGCTGTTGCCCCTGTTAGAGCTGCGCGAATCCACAAAGGCCCTGCGGGGGTATTGTCCACGGTGTCTTGGCCAGCAGGTTCATCCGATGGGGCGATGTCCTTGGTCTTGCCCCCTGTGATGACGTTATCCCAGGGAGAGGGTTTGATATCCCCGAATGACCGGAAGCTCAACGCTGAGGGGGCAAGCATTTTTTCCAATCGTCGTCGCGCGCCGGCGTCGTATTCGGCCCTAGCTTTGCTTGGGCAAGTGATCCACCATCAGGGTGCGCACTTCGGCTTCGATTTCCTTCTTGAATCCAAGCGCGAAGGCGGTTTCCGCGACTAGGAACATGGGTGCTACGAGCACTTGGAACAAGTTGTCCATCAGAGCCGGGCGGCGTTTTTCCCAGACGCCGTGGCCGATAAATTGGAAGATCCAACTGGCCACGAACAGACCACCGGCAAAATAGAGGCTGTTGGCAAGGCCAAGGGCATCGTTGAGGGTGATGGCGGCTACAAGCAACGCCGTGAACAGCGCAGTGGCGGCAAGGCCCAGAAAGAAATCGAGCATCAGGTACCAAACCAGCAACACGCCCGTGACAATCATGGCGACGGTAAGCGGGATGCCGGAGACGGTGCCGATGTGAAGGTGCGAGAGTGCCATCATGAGTGTCCAAACGATGGCCGGGACGAAGACGTAGTGAATGGCTCGATTCGTTGGGTTGCGGTGGTACGCCGCGTACACGGACATTTGCTCGGGAAGAGATTTCATGAGTCGGCTCCAAACCACGGCTCGGCGCCGGGTCGTGTAAGTGCCCAGAAGCTGACGATGGCGATGATGGTTCCGAATGGGATGAGCAGGGTGCCTAAGCCACTCACGGTGAATAGAAGGGGCCGGCCCCAGCTCTTTCGGCCGAAGACGGCGCTGCCACCAATGATGTAAGGCAGGCCCATGAGAATGAGCAGCGTCATGGTGACAGCTCGGATTATTTTGAGCTCTTCAATCGTGCCAGGATCTCCGTCTCGCGTGGCGTAATCGACTCCCGCAGTGAATACAATGCCTGCCAGCACAGCGGCGATGAGTAGAATGCCGCCCCATGCCAAATTGAGTCCCGCAGCCACTTTGACGGCGCCCGTCCGGTCCTTCACCGGGCTTACCGCTTGGGCTTCCGAAATCATGCCGGGCGGGGCCTCGAAACTGCCGTCCACAAACGACGATGTGGTCACGGCCTCAAGACTCCTTGCTCCCCTCAAGCATGCCAGGAATTGGAGGCAACGGCGGGAGCGCGGAAACGAATTGCCCGTCGTCTTGGATGCGTTTGTGCAAGAATCGCAGAAGTGCCAATTGAGGCAATGTGGCGATGGCGAGACCAGGCAGCCCAATGAAAAATCCGGGTCCAAACATCAATGCCACACAAACCGCGCCCACAATGGCCGTGGCAGTGCTTACCAGGATCCACAACACCATGAGGCGAAAGAGGCCGCGCCCCGCCAACACGGGGGCGTCGCGTAGGTTGCTGCCAAAGTCGGATTGACGGAGGACCCAGAATGCATACCCGCCACTGATGATGCCAGATGGCAATTGGCTAAACCCGGCCGCCGCGGCATACCCCAGCCATCGGCGCGCCCCGGGGCTTCCAGAGCGTACCTTGATGGCCGCGATGGCGAAGACGAAGGCACCGGCGGCGTGAAAGAGCGCGGCCAAACCAAGGGCCCCGTTGCGAGTGATCGCAAAGCCGAGTCCCCAGTTGAACGGCGCAAGGAACAGAAGCATGTCCAAGCCCACGCTCAGGGTAAAGAGCAATCCGCCAAAGCTGAGGATTGCTTGCGCCGTCAAGACTGCCGCAAGGAGGGTGACGCGACGATTTGCTTCCGCCACACCACAAACCCCCCGTGATCCCATTTGGTCCTTGGCGTGATTATGCTTGAATGGACTTTCCGAGGATATTCGGGCGATGGGTTTCTAGCCTCGTTCCCGTATCGAATCAGGTGATTGATGACTCGACCTTCCAAGGCCTACGCTCGGCGTTGCCAGGGGACCGATTCAATCAGATCATCCACCTGTTTCGAACGACAGGAATAGACCACCTCGCGGACATGGAATCGGCCATGAAAGACGGGCGAATGGACGACGTTGATCGCGCTGCACACACCCTGAAGTCAAGCGCCGCGATTATGGGCGCCATGGAGCTGTCGAAGTTGTGCAAGCACATTGAGGCCACAACACGCGCCGGAGAGACGCCCGAAGTGGCAGATGTGCGGCGTGTGCGCGTTGAATTTGAAGCCGCTTTGCAGCACATTGACATCGCTCTTGCCTGACCCCTCGGTTTTTTGGGGACCTCCCTGTGCCCGAATCCATGCAGGTCACCATGGACCCCGTGGTACGGGGCGAAGACGGCGGACTCCTTCGCCACGTGGAAGAACGCCTCAACCGGTTCGAAAACAAGAACACCTGGTGGCGCCACGATCAAAATGGCACCATGGCTGAATTCGACCAATTGTTTGATGCGGCCGTTGCCAAGATCGAATCCCAACTGGGCGCCACGCTGCCGCTTGTCATCGACGGCAAGGAAATTGACACCGGCAGCACCTTTGCAATTCAGAGCCCCGCTGACACCACCGTCACCGTGGGCCACTACCAAAATGGCACCCGCGACCACGTTCGCCAAGCCATCGCCGCCAGCAAGCGCGGACAAAAAGCCTGGGCCGCCAAGCCCTGGGCCGAACGCGCCGCCCTCGTGGAAAAAGCCGCGGACCTCATGGCCGAGCGGTTCTACGAATTGTGCGCCGTCATGACCTGGGAGACCGGCAAGACCCGCTTCGAATCCAGCATTGACGTGGACGAAGGCGTGGACTTTGCCAACTTCTACGCGCTTCAATACCGCGAAATGGCCGGCTTCGACATGCTCATGGGCAAACCGTTCCCCAATGAGACCTGCCGCAGCATCCGCAAGCCCGTCGGTGTCTTCGGAGTCGTCTGCCCCTTCAACTTCCCCGTTGCCATCACCGCCGGCATGGCGATTGGTGCCCTCATCACTGGCAACGCCGCCATCATCAAGCCCAGCATGAAGGGCTGCCTGAGCGGCTGGTGGGTGTTCAATTGCCTACGCGACGCTGGCATCCCCACGGATGTCTTGCACTTCATCACCGGCCCCGACGAAGAAGTCAGTGCCGAGATGCTCGAGAACAACGACATCGACGGTTTGGTCTTCACCGGCAGCAAGCGCATCGGCCAAATGGCGATGATGAAGCGCATGGAAAGCGGCCACCCCAAACCGTTCATCGCCGAAATGGGCGGCAAGAATGGCGTCCTGATTACCGCCAACGCCGACCTCGACAAGGCGGTGCAAGGTGTCTACAAGTCCGCCTTTGGCTTCAGTGGCCAAAAGTGCAGTGCGTGCAGCCGCGTCTACGTTCACAAGGACGTGGCCGAGGACTTCATGGACCGCCTCGTCAAACTCACCGACGCAACCCCCGTTGGGCACCCCCGCAACAAGGGCACCTTCATGGGCCCCGTGGTGGATGCAAACAAGCTCAAGCTGTACGACGAAGTGGTCGCCCAAGTCAAGGCTGACGGCGGCAAAATCTTGTCTGGCGGCGAGCGCCCCGACGGCACCCCCGAGGGCCACTACGTGCGCCCCACAGTCGTCACCGGCTTGCCTCTAGATCACCGTGTCTTCCGCGAGGAGTTCTTCATGCCGTTCACTGCCATTGGCATCGTGGACAGCCTCGAACAAGCCGTTGAGGAATACAACAAGGTCGAGTACGGACTCACGGCCGGCGTCATGAGTGAGGATTTGGAAGAGCAGACCTACTTCTTTGACAACATCCAATCCGGAGTCACCTACTGCAACCGCACCGCCGGTGGCTGCACCGCCGCCGTGGTCAATGGCCAATCCTTCGTGGGCTGGAAGTGGTCAGGAAGCACCGGCACCGGCGCCGGCGGCCGCTACTACCTGATGCAGTTTACGCGCGAGCGCAGTCAAACCTGGGCCTGAGCAAGGCGAAGGCCGGTTTGGCTGCGAGCGATGCCCACGATGTGGGCAGAGCGGACCCTGGGCGGGAAAGGCCGAACGCAGTGAGGTCTTTCTCGGCCGGAGCAGGTTGACGGAGTCGACTAGCGACAGGCGGCGTGCTTGCACGCCGGTAGGCTGGGCGGGCATAGCGATGGTATGGGTGAAAATCTAGCCTGGTGCTTGAATCTGGTTAGGCCATGATACAATATATCAATCATATATAGATACAATAGATAAATATATTATTGAATCTTAATGTCAAATAAACATTGAAATAATGGCACCATCAGTCATGTTATTTGCTCCTGAAACGACTGACATCACCAAATACATTGCGTATAGCCAAAAAAATGCCATTAAAACAACTAAAACGAGCTGAATCATTAATATTATACGGGCATTATCCAATTTATCTCTGTAAACTTTGAACCCATTGCTCGACGTATCACCAATAATAGAATCCTCTAAATGACTTTTTGTAGCCTTTTGCATAATTATTGCGTACAATATTCCTAGAGCAAAAATAACAATAGAAAATCCGAAAATAATAAGCGCAATGGTGGCGAAAGGGTCGCCTACCACCAAACCTTTTCCAATGGATGTTGCCAAAATGGCAATCATGCCGGCTGTAAATGCTGTGGCTCCTTTCAACAGGGCGTTTTGATCCATTCGCCAGTGATCCAAAATATTTGACTCTTGAATTCCTTGGATTGTCGATTTTGTGCTTTCTTGGTCTTTTTCAAGGGCTGAAATACGTTGGTCTTGGCGCCATCCACCAATTCTTCGATTTAATTGGTTTACTTCTTCGATTTTCCCCCTAAATGCCCCATCAATTAAATCCTCTATATTTTTATTTTCAGATATGCTCTTTCTTATATAATTAGCAAGAAGAATAATGGTGGACGACCTTGCTTTTGCAGCCAAGATTTCAAGTTCATTGAATATTAAGGCCGAATCATGGTTTTTATGCCCATTGTTTTTGTCAGAGTTCAGGGGGAAGG
>JBFJXT010000146.1:0-5755 GCA_041623015.1 Thermoplasmatota archaeon
GACTGGAACCAACTGAAGGGCGCCAGGTTCACGGCGTCCCCGTGCATGGTCGTCACCCAGGCAATGGGTCGGGGTGCGATGGCGCTCGTCATGAAATGATAATGGGCCGATGGGGACCGCTGGGCCGCAGACCAATCCATACCACGTACCGTGCTAATCACGCCTTGAACCCACCGTCTCCGGGCCCCGGGGGAGCCCGCGCGCGGCAAAAAGTGCCCACCGACTCTTCCCGGTATGGTTTTGATGCACCCTGCGGGTCCTCTTGCGTCAGTGTGGACTTTATGGCAGCCGAGACCATCACCCAGCACATGCATGTGGACCAGGACAAACCCCTCGCACCAGGCGCAAGCCCCGGCGATGTGGACACCTTGGCGGAATTGATCTGGAACAGCGTCCAGCGCCACGCCGACCACACCGCCCAATCCTGGAATGAAGATGGCGTCTGGGTGTCTCGGAGCTACGCACAATTTGGCCAACGCATCGAAGAAGTTGCCAACGGCCTGCTCGACCTTGGGCTCAAGAAAGGCGACCGCGTCGCCATTTGGAGCAAGAACCGCCCCTCCTGGGCTGAAGTGGACTTGGCTGACCAAATCATTGGCATGGCCACCGTTCCCATTTACGACACCCTCACCGGCAAAGACGGCGCCTACATCGTCAACGACTCCGGCGCCAAGGTACTCTTTGTTCAAGACAAAACAGTCCTCGACACGGTTTGGGCCGTCCGGGACCAAATGAAAATTGACACCATCGTCATGCTCGAAGGCACCGCCCGCCGAAAAGGCGTCATGAGCTACGATGCATTCCTCAAGAAAGGCCGCGAATACGCCGCCAAGAACCCCGACGCCGTGGACAAGGCTCGCGGCAAAGTCAAGCCCGACGACCTTGCTAGCCTCGTCTACACCAGCGGCACCACTGGAAACCCAAAGGGCGTCATGTTGACCCACTTGAACTTCGCCAGCAACGCCCAAGTGGCCCAGAAAGTGGTCGAAGTCGGCCCCAAAGACACCTTCCTCAGCTTCCTGCCCCTGTCGCACGTGTTTGAACGCACTGGCGGCCACTTCACCGCTTACGGCGCCGGCGCCCACGTGGCGTTTGCCCGTAGCATCGACACCCTCACCGACGACATGGTCGCCGTCCGGCCCACCCTCATGATGAGTGTGCCTCGGCTCTACGAGAAAATCTACTCCCGCATCCAAGACGGGGTGAGCAAGAGCAGCTTCCTCAAGCGCGCCATTTTCGCCTGGGCCATCGCCCAAGGCAAGGCCGCTAACGTCTATCGCCAACGTAACGAACCCCTACCCCGAAGCCTCGCCTCGAAGGTGGCACGGGCCGACAAATTGGTGTTTGGAAAGCTCAAGGCTCGCGTGGGGGGAAATCTGCGATACTTCGTCAGTGGCGGCGCGGCCCTCTCCAAGGAAATTGAAGAATTCTTCTGGGCTGCCGGCATTCAAGTCCTGCAAGGCTACGGCCTCACAGAGACCAGCCCTGTTACCAATGTGAACGCCCCAACCGCGCTCCGGTTTGGCTCCGTGGGTCGCCCCGTGCCCGGCGCCGAGATCTTCATCGACACCAGTGAATGGACCAGTCTGCGTGAGGATTTCCAAGAAGGCGAAATCTGCATCAAGGGTCCCCAAGTGATGAAGGGCTACTACAACAACAAGAAGGCCACCGCCGAAGTGTTCGACAAAGACGGATGGTTCCGCAGCGGCGACATCGGCTATGTGGACGACGACGGCTTCCTGTTCATCACCGACCGCAAGAAGGAGATCATCGTCATGAGCAACGGCAAGAACGTCGCGCCGCAGCCCATCGAGAACTCCCTGAAGCTACAGCCGCACATTGCGCAAGCCTGCCTCATCGGAGACGGCCGCAAATACATCAGTGCCCTCATCAACCCCGACTTTGAGGCCTTGGAAGCATTCGCCACCGCAAACGGCATCGCCGCCCCCGGCGAGTCCTTGGTGGCCGATCAGCGCGTCGTGAGCCTCATCGAGAAGGAAGTGGAAGCGGTCAACGCTCACTTGCCTCGCTATGAGCAAATCAAGAAGTTCTGGATCGTGCCTCGAGACTGGAGCGTCGAGTCTGGCGAATTGACCCCGAGCTTGAAGCTCAAGCGCCGCGTCATCAACGACAAGTTCGGCTCGTTCATCGAGAACCTGTACCCGAAGAACTAGTCTCCCGGGAGGAGGCTGGATCAAAGAGGCGACATGAGCGCGAGCGAGGCAGGGCCCATTGCGGGTCCTTGTCATGCCTCCCGTCCCGTGTAGAGCAATTGCACTGAAGTCCGGTGGACAAAAGGTGGGTTCATGGACTCAACCAGCGCCCCCGGCGCCACCGAATCAGACCCTCTTCGCAGCGTTGCCTTTTTTGGGGGCCCTTCGTGCGCTGCTTCGTGTCCGGGACCGACAAGAAGCCTCTGACCTACGCAGGCAGCGGCGTTGACATCGAAAAAGAGGACAAAGCCGTCGGCGCCCTAGCAGGCGCATTGGCCTTTGCACGCTCTGGAATCGGTGCCCCCATCGGCAGCATCGGCCACTTTGGCGGCCTCGTCGAATTTGGCGAACATGCCCTCTGCCTCTGCACCGACGGTGTGGGCAGCAAAGTGGAAATCGCCAACGCCATCAAGAAATGGGACACGGTCGGCATCGACTGCATGGCCATGAACGTCAATGACGCCCTGTGCGTCGGCGCCGAACCCATCGCCTTCGTGGACTACCTCGCCGTGGAAGACCCGGAGCCAGAATTCACGGCCCAAGTGGGTCGTGGCCTAGAAGACGCTGCCAAAATGGCCAACGTCAGCATGGTAGGCGGCGAAACGGCGAGCCTTCCCGGCATCATCAAGGGCTTTGATCTTGCTGGAACCTGCCTCGCCTTTGCCAAGAAGTCTGACCTCGTCACCGGCGACAAAATCGTTCCCGGGGACGTGCTAATCGGTTTGTCTAGCAGCGGCATCCACAGCAATGGCTACACCTTGGCTCGCGCCGCCGTGGAGTCCGCTGGCCTCGCCTACACCGACGACTGGCCCTTTGAGGACGCCGAACACGCTGGCAAATCCGTTGGCGAAGTGCTTCTGGAGCCTACCCGCATCTATGTGCGCGAAATCATGGCGGTCCTCAAGGCCGGCATCGATGTGCACGGCCTGAGCCACATCACGGGTAGCGGCTTGCGCAAGTTGCGCCGCATCAACCAAGGTGTGCGCTACGACATCACCGAGCCGCTTCCGGTGCATTCGGTCTTTACGCGCATCCAAGCGATGGGCAACGTGGCCGACCACGAGATGTACCGCACCTTCAACATGGGAATGGGCTTCGTGATTGTCGTCCCTGCGTCGGCTGTTGACGAAACCCTTCGTGTGCTGCGTGACACCATCGATTACCCGGTGGCCGTCGTGGGCACGGTAACTGAAGGCGACGGCGTCCACCACCCTGTTGGCGGAACGCACTGAAGCAACTGCAAATCTATGGCTGAGTGGGTGGCCGTGGGCCGCCCGGCGCATCAACGGCGCGCGGTCGTACTATTGCCCATTATCCATGAGGGCAATCACGGGGCCACCTGGGATTTGCATCCAACTGATGAAGGCGCCTTCTCCCGGGATTGCGGTCTTTGGGACGATGATGTTTGCGCCCGCTGCGGTGGCGTCGGCGATGGATTTGTCAATGTCGCCGGTCAGGAAATATGGCGTGGTGCTGGGGCCAGGTTCTTCGGGCATCACGGGGCGAACGGCGCAGCTGGGCTCGCCGGGCTTGTAGGCCATGTTGTACTCCATGCCGGCCTCCGGCGGGGCTGAGTCAAAGGAGAGGCCGAATACTTTGGTCAAGAAATCCATGCTGGCTTTGGTGTCGGTGCTTCCCAATTCGGTGTGTGCGATGGCGCCGTGCCAAGAGTCGGACATGGTCATTCCATCGGTGGAGCCGCCATAAGATTGGCGCTGATTCTGGGTGTGGGGGCTGCCCTTGGGCCCCGTGGCCCACGAGTACCCATGCCTCGTCTGGCGGATGCGCAATGCACAGGAACCCTCGGCGCTGAGGATGTTCTGGTCACTATGGCTGGAAAAATATTCGGCGCCATTAAGGACGCTGCAAAGGCGATTCAAACGGACGATGAAGCAATTTGTCGCTCGTTCTTTACCGATGTGTGGGTGCATGGCAAGGTGGACATGCTGGATCAGTACGCCGCCAAGAACTTCTCCACGAATGCCCCGCCAGGATACGATGGCAACCTGAAGGGATACCGACGCATGGTTGAGGAATTCCATGCCGCGTTCAAGGTCAATGAAGGCCACTTGGAAGAAGTGGTAGAGCACAACGGCCGCGTGGCGATGCACTGGAACCTCGACGCAACGCAACGGGCCGAATGGATGGGTATTCCGTCCACTGGCAAGTCTGTCCACATGGATGGCATCACCATCAGCACGGTGCGCGATGGACGCGTGGCGCATGAGCACACAATCCAGGACATGCTGCCGGTGCTCGGTGCCCTTGGGGTCAAGGACATCAGCAAGTTTGGCCAGTAAATTCTCCCGTCACTTGATGCCGCCATCCCGTGAGCCACCGGGCGGGGGCGGCGATTGGTTTTGCCTGCGGGTTAGGCTTGACTCGGCGTGGCAGTTTGCTTGCTGTGTTGCCTCCTTTGGGTCCAAGAGCGGCCAAGGACCACTGGCACAAGGAGCAAGGTGAGCACGTATGCCATCATGACGCCGGATGCGGTGAGGATGGCGAGGTTCTTGCTTTGTAGGAAGTAGACGCCGCTCAGGACGAAGAATGCTGCAAAGGTGGTGAGGGTGGTGCCAGTGATGGCACGGCCTGCGGTTCGGAATGCGGTTTGCATGGCGTCGGCGCGATTGGCGCCTTGATCGCGGCTTTCCCAGAATCGGCTCACAATGTGAACTAAGTCGTCCACGCCCACGGCGACAGTAATTGCGAACGCCAAGAGGAACATGTCGTTGAGGGCGGCGTTGTTGGCGCTTCCTGTGAGTTGGTAGAATGTATCCAAGGTGGGGATGGCTACCAGAAGCCAGAGGGCGCTGGTGAGGACCAAGAGAATGCCAAGTCCTGCCATGGCGATGCCTTCCTTGCCTCGGCGGCTCCATGCAAGTGCCAGGACGGCGCCCACGGCGAGGGCGCTACCTAGGGTGGCGATGGTCACGTCCCGAGGCGTTTGTTCAAGGACCGCGGCGCGATTTACGGGTGCGCCGGATGCCGACACTTGGTAGTTGTCTCCCATGTCCGCTTGCAGTGCGTCTGCGTGGACCCTAAGCGCGTCGCGAAGAGCCAGGAGTTCTTGCTGGTCTTGCCACGGGTCCAGGGTTACGGCCACGACGGCAAGGTCATAGCTGCGGGTAATGGAGAACGGGGCAATGGTTCGCCACAAGGGGTGTTCGTGCAGAGCGTTCAGGCGATCTTGGGCTTCGCGCTGAGTTTGAGGGAGGCGCTCGGCGTCCGTGGGGGCGGCGCCAGCAGGTTCGAGAATGCTTGCAAGGGCAATGTCGACGGCGCCTTGATCTGTGGCTTCATCGGCCAAGAGGATGTCCGTAATCGAGGAAGCGTCTCGGTACAAGGGCAAGTCCGCAAGCGCGCCACCTGCATTGTGGAGGGCAAGCAGCGCGTCAGGCTGAGTCATGTCTCCGCGCACCACGAGGTAGGCCCGTTGGAAGGCGCCGTATTCCTGTTCGATGCGATGTTGAAGTTGAATCACCGGGTCGTCTTGGGGAAATTCATTCTCGGCGCTGCCACTTTCGAGGGTGGTTTGGGTTGCC
>JBFJXT010000147.1:0-5747 GCA_041623015.1 Thermoplasmatota archaeon
GCGAGACGCATGGGGCTCGGCGAGTCCAGGTCGATGATAAGCCTACAGCAAATGAAGTTTCATTTTGACCAATTGAGTTTCAATTGGCTGCGGCGAGGAATCGCTCGATCACCCAGTCTTGATCCAAGCTACTCAGGAAGAACCCGGCGCGGGGGCCACGTTCTTGCCCAAGGACTGCTCGATACACTGCCTTGAAGGCCTGACCCGCAGAGAGCCCGGCGTGGTCACGAGCGGCGTATACGGCATCGTGGACGTTTTGGCCCGTCCACTCCAGGCCCTTGAACCTGGCGGCGGCATCGCTGTAGAATGCCTTGTCCGCATCCGATCGCTCGAATTCCGGAAGGGCGTCCTTTTGCACCTGGAACCGGGCGCCGGCGGGAGCAAATCGCTCAAGCCAGAATCGAACATGGTGGACGCGTTCTTCCAATTCGGCACGGCTGTGAGCATCTAGTTCGCCCGTGAGGGTGCCGGTTCGGCGAAGAATCGCCTCCACGCCTTCCATGGAGTCAGTCATCTGTGCGACCGTCACCAAGTGGCCGTACTGGACCTTGTTGGGCAACACGGTTGGGACATCACGGGGGCAAGACAAGGCGTAGGTTCGCTCCACGTCCGTGAAGGTCCCGGGGTTTTCTTCAGCGCCCAGAGCCACACGCTCTAGCCGGTCAAATTCGTCCACTAGGCGCACCACGCCATCGCCGGAATCGAAGTCGATGTGTTTGCGGGGCGACTGTTTCATCAACAGGTACCGAAGCACTTCCGGGGGCGTCATTTGAAGCACATCCGATGCAGACACAGCGAGTCCGGTGCTGCTGTGCATGGCGCCTTGGCCCTTGAGGTTCAAGAATTCGTACATGACGTGTTCAGGCTCACGGCCTTCAAACACGTCTCGAATAATGCGCACGCCGGTATCCCAGGACCCGCCCTTGGCACCGTGGTCCTTGCCGAATGCTTCGAAGGAAACGCCCAGGAAATCCCAGCGCGCCGGCCAGTCGATGCGCCATGGCAACTTGCCAATGCCCGGTTGGTCTGCTTGGACCTCAAACACACCGGCTTCGGGGTCGTCCGAGCCCTCGGCGCAGGATGCGCATTTGCAGGTGAGCACCGGCTTCACGTAACCAAGCACATCGACGCCGGAGATGCGGCGGCACGTGGGGCATTGAGGATTGACCGGGGCCCATTTCTTGGACAATTGGCGCCCAGAGACCTTCTCGATAATCTCTCGAATCTTGTCTGATTCGTCAAGGCTCTTGAGGGTGTGATCCACGAACAACCCCTCGTGGTACATGGCGTGAGCCGAGCGCACGGTGGGCTTGATGCCAAGCTCAAGCAAGTTGTCAAGGAAGGGCGCCAAAAAGTGGGCCGCGTAACTGTCGTGCTCGCCGCAGCCATTGGGCCTGCCCTCCCCATCTGGGCAGGGAATTTCGCGCAGCGGCATGCCGACAAACGCTTGGTATTCCTCGTGCAAAAACGGGTAGACCTTGCGAAGCGGATCGTAATCGTCAGCGATGTACAGAAGCTCAACGTCGGCGCCTGCCTCCTTGGCGCCGCGGAAGATAGCCTCCGTGGTCAGCACTTCGCGCATGTTGCCCACGTGAATCGGCCCCGAGGGCGTGATGGCGGTGGCAAACAGCAATTTTTGGCTGCCTCGCGCTTCAATCAGCTTCTGCGCCTCGACGTCAGACCAGTGGACCATGACGAACCGCCCACCAAGGCAGGTGGCTTCAAGGTTGGGGAGCGACGCGGCCCAGGAAACCCCCGAACGGCTGGTGTGTTTCTTCTTGGATTCTAGGGCGGCTTGGGCCTTTTCTTGCTTCAAGACGGCAACCGTCAAATGTAGCCCTCAAGTCGGCCGACGCATCCACGCGGGCGCGTGGTGTAGAGGATATCACCGGGCCCTCCGGAGGCCCAGACCGGGGTTCGAGTCCCTGCGCGCCCGTTTTTTCCCTTTGGCGCGGCCTCATTGGCCAAGCACGAATCCTTTGCCTGCTCCCGTCGCGGCTTGGACTAGGCTTTCTTTTGCTCGGAGAACCAAGCGCCCTTGCCGTAACCCTCGTCCACGCCGATTTCCACGAATGCGGTTTCGGTGGTGAATTCGGTGCGGCGCATGAATTCCCGGTAAATGTGCTTGGCCAGGTCCTCAGCAGTGGTGCTGGGGATGGGAAGCAAGGCGCAATCTTGGCGAGGGAACGTGAAACGCTTCAAGTCGCCCGTGTAAGGGTCAACGACCTTGAATTTCACTTCGTCGTTGTCCACTTCAAGATCCGAGTAGTGGTTGCTCTCGGTTGGGACCAGGACCAAGTGGTCGATGTCGTCCGAGATTTCCTTCAAGGTCTCGCTGATGATGCCAAAGTCGAGGACGATGCCCCATTCGTCTTGGTCGCCGCGCATGCGCAAGTGGATGGCGTACGTGTGGCCATGGAGGCGCCCGCATTTCTTGTGCTCTGGCGTGATGTGTGCCGAACTGAAGCGGATTCCCTTGCGCCAGCCGTCGATACGCAGTTCCATCATCAGGCTTCGCCGACGGGGAGGGGGGTTAAGGGGTTGTCCGCCTCGCGGAGCCTCGTGGAAACCGCCTGCATCGTCTTTCTTGCCTTCGAGTTCCTTCTGAACGGGGCTGCATTCTTCGTGGCTCGGTACGACAAGCAAGTGGCCATGTCTCGCGGCGGCGAATTGCGGTTGCGCGCCAAAACCACTGGCGTCAAGCCCCAGCGCATCCCCGAACGGACCTTGCTGCTTCTGGCGGGACTGGGCGCGGGTCCAGGTTTGGCGTTGGCGTTCTCGGTGTTTCGACACAAGACGCGCAAGATTCGATTCCTGGTTCCCTTCTGGTCGGCATTCCTGTTGGGCGTTGGCATGATGGGCGCTTGGCTGTGGGGTCTTGGCTGCTTGAATCTCTAAAGTTCGGCCCGCATGATTGAAACGGGGGTCCCTCGTCGCCCGCAATTGTGCCTGAAGTCAGGGACAGTCCCGACGTGCAGAACTTCGACGCGCCCCATCCCTACAAGCTCACGCGCGTAGGCGTCAAGGGTGTGCGAAAACCTGTGACCATTCACCGGCCAGGGCAAGCTGCGCACGGCATTGTTGCAGACTTCGATTTGTTCGTGGATTTACCCCGAACCCAGAAGGGCACCCACATGAGCCGAAACCTCGAGGCCTTGGCGGATGTGCTGGATGAGGAAATCGTGGACCGCGAAGCCCGTGGTCTCGAAACCCTCTGTTCCCGACTCGCAAAGCGATTGCTTGAGCGCCACGATTACGCCCAAGATGCCCACGTGAGTGCTCGGGGCGACTTCTTCCTGACTCGGACCAATCCCGGTGGCAAGCCCACCTTGGAGCGGTACGGTCTAACTGCCCAGGCTGTGGCGGTTCGTGATGGCGTGCACCGCCGCCGCGTCGGCGTCGAAGTCATCGGCATGAGTGCCTGTCCTTGCGCCATGGAGACGGCGAGGCACAAGATGGTGGAAGCCGGCACCCCACCCAACCCGGACCTTCCCTTCATCACCCACAATCAACGCAACGTGGTTTCCCGTTCCGTGGATGTGCCCGAAGGCACCGACGTAGAGGCGGCAGACCTCGTCAAGCTCTGCGAAGAAGCACTCTCGGCGCCCACCTATGAGTTGCTCAAGCGCGGTGACGAAGGCGACTTGGTCCTACAAGCCCATGACGATCCAAAATTCGTCGAAGATGTGGTCCGCGAGGCGCTTCATTTGGTCGTTGATCGCTACCCGAACCTGCCCGCAGACGTGGTGGTTCACTGCAGCAGCGAAGCCCAAGAGAGCATCCACAAGCACAATGCGTACGCCGAGCGCAGCACCACGCTTGGAGAGCTTCGCGACTAGGTGATTGCCATGCGCCAACCGAATCCCTGGACCATTTTCTTGGATCGTGACGGCGTCTTTTGCAAACTCAAACTTCCTGGCGTTCGCCACCCTGAAGACCTTGAGTGGCTTCCTGGGGTGCGCCAAGCGTTTTCCCTCCTGAATCGACCGGACATTCGTACCTGTCTCGTCACCAACCAACCCCAAGTGGGGCACCTCCTAGCAACTCCGGCTCATGTCCAGCGGGTGCACGAATACCTTCTTTCAGAGCTTGAAGCCGCCGGGGGACGACTTGATCGAATCGAAGTCAGCTACAGCCCCGTCTTCTTTCCCCACCGGCGACGAAAGCCACGCGCGGGCATGCTTAGAGATGCAGCACGCGCCTGGCTTGAAGCCGGAATGTCCGTGGATCGCGATCGCGCCTTCATGATTGGCGACACCATCAAGGACGCAAAGGCCGCCGCGGCGTTCGGCATTCCCTGTATCCTGCTGGCTACCACCTACTCCCGGCCGCTGCTTGAGGAAAAATTGTCCAAGCAAGGTGTCTCGGTTTTTGCCATTGATGACGGGCTGCCTGAAGCAATCAACCGAATTCTTGAATTTGTCAACGTCGCCTAATTCGCCACGTCCATGTTGCAGGCAATTGGTGGCGCGGGCCATCAGGTCCAAGAGGTGCCTTCAAGGCGCGTGACCCCAGCCGACAACCCCAAACCGAACGGCCTCCCATAGGGGGGCTGTGGAGCGCACCATCGATGCCGATCTGTTCTATGACATGGACGTGATTGGCCTCGAAATTACCGACGAAGAACCCGCCGCAAGCACATGGGAAGAACTGCCCGAGAAAGAACACCCGCTTCCGAGGTTGGCCAGGCACCCATTTGCCTACGCAGGAATTTTGTTTGGGCTGGGTTTTTTCACGGTGTTTGTGGATCAGGCGCCCTTCATCATCCAAGTGGTTCTCGGCGCACCGATTTTCGAGGAGTTCGTCAAGCTTGGCCTCGCGCTGATTCTTGGCTTGGTGGTGGCTGCCATGTTCGGGGGACTATCGGGCAGCGAACGGTGGCGCCATCGAGGCTGGCTCCTGGTCATGCTCCCGATTGCGCTTGCGGTTGGGGCTGGATTTGGCATCATGGAACATGCGCTATCCTACAGCGAAGAGGGTGAATTTGGCCGCATCTGGCGCATCGGATTCCACGCCAGCAGTACTGGCCTTTCCATGGCGACACTCTACGCAGTGGCGTCCTGGCGAGATCCTCGTGTGCGCTGGTTTGCCACGCTTCCCGCCATCATCATCCACTATGCCAACAATGCTTCCGCCGTTCTCTTGACGGTGCTCAGCCTCGCCGCTCCCATCAACGATCGAGGTGTCCTGTCCGCGTTGCTAGTCTTGGTGGCCATCGGATTGATGCTGGCGTTCCTTATCGCACCGACACCCATTCGTCGTTCCCTGGGTTCCTTGGCCAGCTCCCACTTGCCGGACCGGACGAAGCCACTGGCGGGCCCCGCGGTCCCGGGCCTGGGTGAATCGGTGGCATAAGTTGAGACATTCGCGCATCATATGCTTGCCAAACCTCATTGATGGACGACTGAAGCCTGTAGTACACAACCATCAGAATCGCGGCGCTAATGGACAGCATAAAGGCGCCTCCTGCGGTGGCTGCGATGGCAAAATCACGACTCTCTTCCTCTGTCAGACTTGGGTCTGCGGTGTCGGTGCCAGAAAAAACAATGGCCACATAGAGCAATCCGATGCCAAGGTAACCAAAGGCGGTGCCAATGATGGAGAACGTCATGGTGGCAACGGTGGCCGGGCTTGGCTTCATGCCAAATCGTGCCCGCACATGCTGCAAATTGTCCAGCAAGACGTACAAAAACACCCAGAACAACGGCCGGAAGACGGTGCGCCCATAGAGAAGCCAAACAACACCC
>JBFJXT010000148.1:0-5634 GCA_041623015.1 Thermoplasmatota archaeon
CTAGCCGCTCCGAACCGCGTGCAAGCGCGCCACCAGAGCCGCAAACGCCTCCGGGGCAAGTGCCTCGGGCCGGAGCGTCTCGAAACCAAGTGCCTCCAGCTCCGCTATGGCCGCAGCACCATCCACGCCAAAGCCAGCAACCATCGGCGGCAACGTATTGCGCAATTGCTTGCGGCGATTCTGAAACGTCCCATCCACCACGGCACGCCACAACGCTTCGTCCGCCACCACAAACGGCGGCGTCTCATGGGGCGCCATGGCCACAACACTGCTGCGAACCTTCGGCGGCGGCAAGAACGCACCCGGAGGCACCTCCTTGACCAATCGAGTTTCACACCGGCGCGCAAGGTGCACCGACAAACGCCCGTACGCCTTGCTGCCGGGGCCCGCCAGGAGGCGGTCAGCGAATTCCTTTTGGTACATCAGAATCGCCTTGCCCCAGCCCTGGGCGTCCAAGAGATCCAAGAACGCCATGGTCACAGGGCCACTGATTTGATACGGAAGATTCGCCACGATGCGATCAAACGGACCCAGCGCCGCCAAATCCACATCCATGGCATCCGCTTGATGCACCTCAACGTTGGGCCACTTGCCAACCAAGGCCGCAGCCAAATTTGCGTCGTACTCAACAGCAACCACACGGCCCTCAGGCCCCACCGCCTCCGCTAAGGGTTCCGTGAGCACACCTGGCCCGGGTCCAATTTCCAGCACCCGCTGGCCTGGCGTGATGTCTGCCGCCTCAATGATGCGGCGAACCGTGCGCAAGTCGCGCAAAAAATGCTGGCCCAACGGAGGGCGGTGGCCCATTCGAATCAGCGCCAGCGGCCGTGGGGCTCGTCCTTCTGAGGAGGGCGCACAAAGATGTGGTACTTCTCGGACTCGTCCTGGATTTCCTTCATAATGCGCTGAATAACCACCTTTTCGGGGTGGGGAATGTGCGCTCGGGTTTCCAGGTCCTTGAGGTCCTTGAAGGGTCCATTCTTGCGCTCAAGCACAATGTGCTCGACACTCTTCTTTCCAACGCCCGGCAAAAGCTCAAGGGCGTGGAAGCGGACACTGATGGGCGGTGCGTCGTTGAAGAACTTCACAAACCGCGCCTGGTCTTCCTTGATGACGTCCTCAATGACGTACGGCAGTTCGCCGTGCGCCGAGGGCGTCAATTCTTCGTACTTGACGCGGCCGCGGATCTTCTGAATGACCCCGCGTTGTTCCACGTCTTTACCGATGTACGCCCGGTCGCCAATGGTGAAGCTAGCACCCTGTTTGGGAACCAGTTCAAACAACGTGAATTGCGCCTCGCCTACGCCAAGGAGCGTGGGCTCCCGGCGGCTTGGCGGTGCATCAGGTCGTCCCTTGGGCAAAAAATCGAGAATCCGGACGTAATCTTCCATGGTAATACCTCAGGCGACGTAGTGCTTGTCGATGATGTCGAGGACCTTTTCGAGGTCTTCGTCCGACAGGTCCAAGCGGGCCTTCTGGAGAATGCTCTGAACGTCATCCACGTGCTGGGGCAGAAGATCTGCGATGCGCACGGCGAACTTTTCGTCCATGTCCGGGAATGCTGCCGTCAGGTCAGCCACCAAGGCGTGGGCGGTCGCCATGTCCAAACGGGCAAAGCGTCGAGCGTGCTCGAGCGCAATCTTTTGCTCGTAAGTGAGTTCAGGGCGGGACTCTTGAGCCTCCGTCAGCATCTCCTTGACCTCAGCGAGGCCCACGAGGCGCCCCTCTTCGACCAGGTCGTCCAGAATGACGTCGTCGCTCATGGGATTCACTGGACGGGCTTCAGGTGCTCGGCGCGAACGACGAGAGTCTTGGGCTTGTTGCCGTGAACGATGTCAACAACGAAGGATTCGCCCTGCTTTGCGCTGACAACGCCGGTTTGGCCCTGGAAACGCTTGTGGGTCATTCCCTTCTGTTGGGAACTGTCGTTGACGATGGCAACGCGGGTGCCGGGTTCGAACTGACGCAGGATCTTGTTCGGGCTGGCAACACCGCGGTCGCGGGGGCGCTTGGTGAAGACGCCTCGGGTCTTGGAGCGAAGCCCCTTGGATCGGATCGGCATGGTGGATGCACCTCTTCGCGGCAGACTGGCTGGACAGTCCGCCGTGGACGGTGAGCCTTCGAGGACCAGCCCGGGTACTTAAGGGTGAGCCTGATTCATTTGCGGCCAGTTCTGGGGGCGGCTCATGGCCTCACCTATATCCTGCGCGCAATATTCGTGCAGAATCGTGCAAAGAGGGGAAAGAAAAGAAGGTCCAGGTGGCCCTTTGGTGGCGCCTAGTGCTGCACGGTTGCGGGTGTTTCCGTGATGCTGGCTTTGGCGGCGTTCTCTTGAACGAGCCGGATGCCGTTTTCTGCGCCGGCTTTGCTCTTGTAGCCTTCTGAGGAGTCGGCGACGGTTTCGCCGTTTCCGGCTTTGAGGTTCCAGCGCCATTCGCCGCGTTTGTCTTCGTAGAGGACGAACTTGTAGCCCATGTCCTTGGAATCTAGCGGCGGCGGCTTGGTATTTGTCAGAATTTTGAGCGGGCTAGGCCGTGTCGCCGGGAGCCTCGGTCGCAGCGCCATCTATTTCGGCTTCCTCGGTGGGCTTGTCGACGATCTCTGTGACGTCAAGTTGGGCAACACGGCAGGGGATGCCGAGTTTTTCCGCGAGGCTGGGCGTGGTACGCCCTTCGTCGCTGCTGACCATTTCTTTGATGTATGCCCCCGAGTCAGCGAGTACGGACACCGAAAAGTGGCGCGGGTCGTCGAAGCTGACCAAGCTCATGTCTTGGATCGTGCGGTTGCGCACCATGTCGGCTCGGCGGTGGCTGACGCGCTGGGGGGTGCGTTGGTCCAGTTCGACGCCCGTCATCGCTTCGCAGGCGGCGAGCACTTGCTCTTGGGTGACGTCTTCGTCTGCTTCACAATGCGCCAAGTAGCGCTTGTCCCAGGAGGCTTCCTTGATGGCGGCCACTTCGGCTTTTTCCGTGATACGCAAGTCCAAGACACCGGTGCCTCGGGATTCAGTGTTGGCGTTGATGGCGGCCTCCAGGGCCTCAGCATCGAGCGTACGTTTCTTGGGGTCGTGAAGTTCTAGGACGAAGGGGCGACCAGTGCCGAGCATCAACGCATCAATGTCTTCGCGGCCGGCGCCGTGGAAACTGTAACTTTCAGCATCAAAGGCGTCCTTGGCGGGTTGGCCAATGCAGTCTTCGACACTGTCTGGGTACTGGACTCCCGTGTCGTCGCATTGGTAGCAGCCGGTGCCTTGGCAGGTCTTGCAAGGCCAGTGGGTCTGCGGAAGGTCGCGGCGAAGCTTGGTGTAACGGCCAGCCACGAACAAACTGTTGCTGCGGGCGCTGGCAGTCCAGAACCGAGTATCCACACTCACGACCACATCAGGGCGGCCGTCGGTGACGGCGGAGGTGCCAAGCTTTTCGGCGAGTAGGGGCGCGAGGATGCGGTTGGTTTCGGTGCGGATGCTGTCGCCAATCTCTGGGTTGAGGTGCTTCCAGGATTTCTCGTACTTTTCGCAGTCCAATGGGAACACCGTGCCGACCTGGAAATTGCTGTGCTCATACGGCGCCAATGCGTCGGCGGCCAGCTGAACCCAGGTGTCAATATCCCAGCGATCTTCGCAGACCAAGCAGTCTGCCGGGGCCACTTGGGCAAGGTCGTTTTCGCCGCGGTATTTGGCACCCGCCTCGGATTGGATGTCGGCTCCAATGGCGCCAGTGAGGCGTCGTCCAAGGCAGCGGTCGCACAAGTGCACGAGTGCGCGACGGGGGCTAGGATGAAAGGGTTGGTGCGGGGGAAAGGAGGGGAGAGGGACGCTAGGTCAACCTATTGGCAAGTTTGGATTGTCACGTAGTGCATGGCTCCAATGGAGAACGTATTGCTCCGGTAGGCATCGCATCCGTCCTGGCGCACGCGCCCGCAGTCTTCGGTAATGGTGGCAATGCCGGTGTTCTGGGGAACCGACCGGCAGTATGTGTTGCGGTAGAACGGGTTGCTGATGGGCGGCGCAGAAACGCGGCAGTCCTCGTAACTTACCGTGACGTTCTCGTAGGCCACAAAGCGATCCTGGTGCACGCCAGGGCACCGGGGGCCAACGACGTATGCATGCGGATCTGGGTTGCAGTCGCTGCGAACGTGGGGTTGTAGCGCTCCAGGCGGCGTCAGGCCGCCAGGGCACTCCGTGAACGGCCTAAGCACGGGTGGGTTGCTGACCAGCCAGAAGGGGTCGTTGAGCACGCCACCGTCGGGGTCGCCGCAGGTGTTGAAGTGCAATGCGACGAGCCAGAGGGGGATGTGGTTCCAGTCGTCGTCACCGCCAGCACACTCCTTGCCCTCGTTCAGGTACAAGTCGAAGCCGCAGCCGGGGTAGTAGCTGTGGGTGGCGATGTCGCCGTCAGGACCAGGCACTGTGAGGTTGGGGCCGGGGCAACCAATCGCTTGAGCGGAGGGCGTGACGGTGAGGCTCGCAAGCAGGAGTAATGTTGCTACAAGGAGGGTATGATTTCGCATCAGTATCGCACCGTTTTTGCGATATTTGAACGCTGTGCGGGCGTGGGTGCTTCTGCCAAACAGAAACCCGCTGCTTGAATATCGAAGGCATGATTGTCCATCATTCATGGCCCCCGATCATGAGACCATGACGCCCGTCGAAGCGATTGCAACCCTTGGCTCGGTGCGAGGATATCGACAGGCACTGACGCATCGCGCCGCCGGCATCGTATGGATGGTGTGGGGCTTGACCCTGGCCGGTTTGGCGGTGTCAATCAATGTCCCAGACATGGGTGCAGCCGTGCAGAGTCCCGACGAGAGGATTCGTATGGTCGAGGGCGCATTCATCGGTTTGGCATTCTGGGCGGTGGTGCTGGTAGCAGGTGCCATTTCCACGAATGCTGTGTGGAGAGCGCACGCCATTGAGCGCGAGGAGTCCCACAAATCTTGGGTGGCATATCTGGTTGCATTTGGCTTGGTCGCGTTGATGCTTGTTGCGTCTGTATTGATTATGCAGCTGCTGTCTGATTCAGGACTCGCCCCCAACCAGGACACAATCATCGTTGTTGGCCCCATTCTAGGGGCCCTAGGCGCGTTGGCACTTGCAGTGCTTCTTCGAGGAAGGGTTCCTTTCTGGCCCGGTCTATTGGTGGCCTTGGCGTTGGTCATCGTGCAAGTGGTTTTGCCCTTGCTCGTTCCCTCAGGTTCCTTGGAATTGAAGGCCCACTATGGGCACCGCATCGGTGCCATGGCCATCTTAGCCTCCTACCTTGGTGTTGGGCTGTGGTTCTTCCGCCGGGGCTGATTGCGTGGAACTTCCTGAACCCTTGGCGGTGGTTCACCAGCCAGCCCGATTGCGTATCATGACGTTGCTGTACCAACTGGGCGACGTGGGTGCTGCCGCAGCAAGAGAGACCACGGGACTCACGGCAGGAAATTTGGACAGCCACGCACGCCGCCTCTGTGAAGCGGGCCTCGTGGAGTCTCGGAAAGTGCTGCTTCGTTCTGGCTTCGAGGCCCGGTACAAGATTACGCGAGAGGGAACCCGAACGATGGAGGCGTACCTCACTTGGTTGGAATCATTGGTGGCGGACCTTAGAGTGCCGTGAATACACCCCTCCCTGCACCCACAAGGTCATGCCGGGC